>CAYLVL010000060.1:0-11073 GCA_964387135.1 uncultured Planctomycetota bacterium | reverse complement strand
ACGTTCATCTGGGGGACGGTCTTCGCGACGATGCCGAGGGCGACATCGACGAGAAAGATCGCTCCGACTACCGGCATCGCGATCTTCAGTCCGAGCCAGAACATACGCCCGAAAATCCCGACTATCCAGGAGACCGATCCCTGATCGACATCGAAGCTGCCAACCGGCGCGAGGGCGAAGCTGTCGGCTATGCCCTTAAGAAGGATATGGTGCGCGTCCATCGTGAGGAAATAGAGGAGCGCGAAAAGGAAAAGATACTGACCGATGATCGAAATCTGGTTGTTGCTGACCGGATCGAGCACGTTTGCCACCGCGAATCCCATCTGGTAGCCCATGAGCATGCCGCCGAGCTGCACTCCTGCGAACACCAGGCTGACCGCGTAGCCGAGCGTGAGCCCGTAGGCCACCTCACCCGCGACAAGGACGGTGGCCTCGATGATCGTCCCGGGAATCGCCACCTGCACCGGCCCATGAACCAATAGAATAAGCACGCTGGTTATCGCGCCAAGTCCGACCTTCGCCTGGGGAGGTGTGGTGATGCCGCCGAAGATCGGGGCGGTGAAGAAGAACGCAGAGATTCGTATCAGGATAATGAGGAAGCTGAAGAAGAAAGGCTCGATGATGTCGAAGGGCGAGGGCATGGTCATACAGGCGGGTGATCGGACCCATTTTAGGATCGATTAAGTGACGGGGCGAGTGACCGGGGGCATGCCCGCCGGCGGCGGGCGGTCCGGCCGCCAGGATGGCGGCGTTCCGCGCATTGGGGATTGATGATGACCACAAATGCGATGTACTAGAAGACCTTGCGGGCTACCACGTCGCCGTCCGCCATGTTGAGGTAGTCGACAGTGGTCGGGGTGATCTTGATGAGACGATAGTCCGGGTCATCCGTGCCGTCCGGCCAGAAGAACTCCCATTGGTCCTCCCAAAGCTCTTCCTTCATCCTGGGATCATTGACGATCTCGGCCGTGCCGTAAACGCGCACATAGCCCGCCTCATCGACAAATATCATGCAGACCTTGGGATTCTTCTCGATGTGCTTCACCTTACCCGATTCGGCCTTTGTCGAGAGCCATACCGTGAAGTCATCATCGATCCTCGACCAGTGCATCAGCCGTACGTGCGGCTGACCTTCGTACTCGGTCGCGAAGTTGGTGTACGGCGTATTCCTTGCGAATTCCAGGGCTTCCTTAAGTCTTTCAGGCATTTCCACCGCCTCCTCTCCAAAGCCTCTAACCTGCCGGCAGTCCTGCTGACTCGCTATTATACCCGCAAATCGTGCAAAGTGCAGAGGGATGCCACTTAAAAATGCGAAACCGCAGTCAGAGCCTGATGGATGACGGCCAGGCGTCTTCCCTGCACCTGGACCACACGCGATCGATGTAGTTGAGGGCGTACTCGTTCTGAATCCGATGGATCCAGTACGATCCCGACTCGGTTACATCGTACGATCCGCCGTTGCGCGCCACGATTCCGAGCCGCTCCAGCCACGACAATGCCCGACCGTAGACATCATCCAGCTCCATCCCGAAAAGCTCCCGGAAACTACCGGACGGAATGCTCATCTCGTAGATGCGCCAGTACAGCCAGATCGCCATCTCGAGCTTCGGCTTTATCGGCATAACCAGCGCCACCGGCAGGCGCTCGGATACCAAGGAGGCATACTCCTCAATGGAGAAAGTGTTGAGGTAGAACTGGCGACCCGTCATCGACGCCGCTCCGGGTCCGAAGCCGATGTAGTAGTCGCGTGTGGTCGAGCTGAACTTCGTGTGGCCGGGCCTCTTGTACGACCAGACCGAGCAACGCTTCAGCCCGCGCTCGACGGAACGGATCCGTGTCAAATCAAGCATGTCCCGGATCAGCTCGGCGGGAGGTCGGAGAATCGATTTGATGCCAAGCCTCTTTCCCAGTTTCGTGTAGGGGAAGCCGAAGATCGGGTAGGTGGTTATCTGGTCGATCCCGAGATCGAAAACGGTGCGAAGGTCGCGGTCAAGGTCGTCCAGTGTCTCGGTCGGAAGCGCGAACATGATATCGGCATTGACCGAATCGAAGCCTGCTGCAACCGCTCTACGAACCGCATTGACAGCAGTTTCAGCGTCATGAGATCGACCGATAAGCTCCAGCAACCGATCCGAGATACTCTCCACTCCAATCGAAACCATCGTCACACCCATCGTCCTGAGCGCTTCGATGCACTCATCGTCCATCGTCGCGGGATGGCACTCGACGCAGATGTCGGTTGGTGTTCCGAAGGCATCGACTATGTGCCCGACAATCGTCGCGAGGCTTGCCGGTCTCAGGGTAGGAGTGCCGCCGCCAATGTAGAGCGAGCCAAGTCGGAGGTTGGTCGCCCCATCGTTCCTGCCTCCGTTAAGAAGACGGTCTGAGTATCGGTCGATTTCCCTGTGGACTGCGCTTTCGTAGAGGGAATACCGGCTTTCATCGTACTTGACCCGATTGTACGGGCAGTACGGGCAGGGCTGTCGGCAGAACGGAACGTGCAGATAGAGGGAGAGGCCGTCGGTGCGAAAGGGATACTCAAGCTCTGCGGGCCGGAAAACCATCGCATCCCAACCGCCGGTGATGTGGCGCTTCAAAAGCGGCTTCCAGACATGTCTGAAGAGAGGCAGATCGAAGAACAGGCGCTCGCCGATTTTTGCCGCAGACCACCTCCTGCCACGCGCTTTATTTCCTATCTGCAACGATAACTCCCTCATCGTTGCAAATAATACTACAAGATCAGCCGGATGTCAAGAGGACGGCTGGTCCGTGATCGCGCTTGGCAATTCGGCCTGCTCCTTCTCCTTGCGCGGTATCATGAAAACCAGCACCAGCCCGCCTACGAGCAAGGCGAAGCCAACCGCGGCAATGGCGGAATTCAGCGCGACATCCCAGATCCTGCCCGCCCTTACACGGTCCCAGTTGTTCAGCCGGAAGCCGATGTCGTTTTGTCCAAGCGCGGTCATGCCGTCATCCGTTGCCAGGAAAATCTTTCCATCCGCAACCAGACTCCGCAGCATCTCATCACCCACAAAGACCTCGACACGATCCCTCGACTCATCCAGCGACAGCATGAGCTCTCTCGGGGTCCACCAGATGTCGTCGGGCTGCATGGCGAATGTCAGCAGATGCGAGCCGTACACAAAGAAAATGATCATGCCGGCGATCAACATACCGTTCCGCAGGCCTTTCATTTGCGTCATTTCTTTTTCTCCCTTCGCCTGTCGACCGAAGGCTTCTGCATTAGTTTCAGCGTCCGTGCTCGATAAATGGCCCAATTCATGTTACGCTTGATTATACATAGCATTGTATACATAGCTTTTGGTATTATCGGCAGGAGGTGCTCTAATGTCGGGACGAAACATCGACAAACTGACCGGCGCTCGAACTTACGAGGCGTTCACGGAATCCTTCGATGCCCTTATCGCTGAGGCGGGTAGCTCGGGCGAGCCGATATCTGTGGCTATGACTGACATCGACTGGTTCAAGAGGGTGAACGACGAGCACGGCATAGAAGCGGGCGACGCGGTCCTCAAGGCGGTTGCCAAGCATCTGAAAGCCGGCTCACCGGATGGAAGCGAGGTGTATCGGTATGCAAAGGACGAATTCCTTGTGGTCATGGCCAACGTAGAGAAAGAGCAGGCGTTCCTTGCTCTCGAGAAGGCAAGGGCGGATTTCGGTAGCGGGCACGAGCTGGATGTCGGCGATGGCAAGATCAAGGTGTCGCTGACGCTCAGCATCGGACTCGCGTCGTATCCGGAGGACGGAGACCGGGCCCGGGAGATCATCAGGAAAGCAAGCGACGCCCTATATCGGGCAAAGATGTCGGGCAGGAATCGTGTCGCGCTGGCAAGGGAGGAGCGGATGGTGACGAAGACGAGTCACTACACGCAGGGACAGCTCGACAGGCTCTCGCAGTTGGCGAAGCGGGAGGGAGTCGGCGAGGCAATCCTTCTGAGAGAGGCGTTGGACGACATCCTGCGCAAGTACGCTGTTTGAAACGGCTCAGGGAAGATAAGGGAGAATGCAGACGGGACCCCGATGGGATCCCGTCATGGTATCGATATGCAAGGAGGTCCGATCAATAGGAGGGCGGCGGAGCCAGCCTTCTTACTCGCACAGCCTGCATGCCCTTGGCGGTTTCGATCATGTCGAACTCGACACGCTCGTTTTCCTCAAGGGTCTTGAAGCCTTCGCCTTCGATGGCGCTGTAGTGCACAAAGACATCGCTATCGCCTTCGCGTTCGATGAACCCGTAGCCTTTGTCCTTGTTGAACCACTTGACTTTACCGTGAGGCATCAACGAGACCTCCTTTCTTACTGACCGCGGAACTGTCCCGACTGGATGCAAAACCAGCATGCCGGGCCGTCTCGAAAGACGCCGGATACTTGACGGATTCCCTTAACGGATGGCTGGTTACTTCAGGTTCCTCCGCCCCCGCGGCTTTACTGATGGATAAAGGTTATCATGCAAAGCGTCTTAGTGTCAACGCAAATCGCTGCAATCGACCCAAATGCTGAAACCCGCTTCAGTCCTCCCCTCCGGCCATGAGTCGCATCATCTCGATCCGCTCCTCATCCGGGGTAACCCGTAGCGTTCTCTCTCTTCTGAACCGGACCTTTCCGGGCCTGTCTCCCGGTATCGGATCGACATACTTCGCCCTCGTATAGTCGACCGGCACATTCGAGCCCTCGCGCGCCTTCGAATGCCACGCGGCGACCATCGCGGCCTCCTTCAGGGTGGTATCCGGTATGCTTCTGCCGTGCGAGATGATGTAGACGTGCGCACCGGGGACATCGCGCACGTGCAGCCACATGTCCTCGGCATTTGAAGCCCGGCGAAGCGCGTGATTGGCCTGGTCGCCGGTACCGGCCAGTATGAGGAAGCCGTCGTTGGATCGATATCGATGTGCAGATATCGCCGCGTGCCGTCCCAGACCTACGCCTTGATCCACCGCGGGCTGATCGCGACGCGCCCCCCTGCCCCCCCGGGCTTCCTTCTCAGGAGCGATGAGACCGTGAAGCACGCACTGTTCGCGGACATCATCGATCTCATCAAATGAAGCCGCCGCTGCAAGCTTCAATTCGAGCTCCTTCAACTCCTCCTCTTCCGCATCGACAGAGAGCATGCGCTCCTGAGCGACCCTGCGCGTGCGCTTCAGTTTCCGATACCGCTCGTACCATCGCTCGGCCTGAAGCTGGGGGGACAGATACGGATCGAGCGTGAGCACAACCTTCTCATCGGTCTCCCAGTCGTCGACCTCCACCTGGCTCATTCCGGTGGCCACGCTGTGCAGGTTCGCGACAAGCAGATCGGCTTTCTTCTTGTACTCATCCGCTTTGGCGGCCTTGTCCAGGTCTTTCCGAAGACCCTCCTCGAGCGACCTGAGCTTCCTGCGACGGCGATCGATGATCCTGGTTATCTCCGCTCGCGCCTTGTCGATTGTGAAATCCTCGGCCCTCTCGGCGAAGTCCGATGTCACCCTCCGCACGTACTCAACCGGGGTCTCCGATGTCAGCGGATCGCCCGCCAGCACCTTCTCAAGGGTCGCCGGCAGCGCTGATCGCAGCTTTTCTCCCTCTTCCGGCGCGAGTTCCGACACAAGCTTGTCCGGAGAGACCCCGGCAGAGAGGGCAACCGCCGTAGCCCATCCAAGACTCATACCGAGGAAGGTGCGGCGAAGATGCTCATCAACAAGATCGCCCGGCTTCGCAGCATTCAGGAAGTCGCGCCACTCATCGGGAGAGAACTCCCTCGGCTCGATACGCTGCTGTGCCGGTGGCGGATGGTATTCCTTACCTGCCCTGACCTCCCTGACCCGGCTCTGGTAGGAGTGCACCGGCTTGTGGGACGCGAGAATTATGTCGGACGAGTCAACCAGTACGAGATTCGAGTGCTTGCCCATCAATTCCGCGATGAACCGATAACCGGTCTCCTCGCCCGTGTAGTCCCTGCGCGTGAAACGGAAGCTGATGATCCGCTCGAACCTCGTGACAGTCACATCCCCCACCGTCGCGCCGCTCAGGTGATGGTTGCAGACATCGACGAGGTGGGATGAAATGGACTTATCCGGTACCGGATCGACCCACGGGTGAACCCGATAAAGCCGCGCATCAGCGCAGAACAGCCAGCTTCCGAAACCGGCCTTCTGTTCCTCGCCGGTGAAGCGATCGAAAGCCATGATGATCTCACCGTTCTCCAGACCAACGACACGCCTCAGCCTCGCCCCTACCAGGGACTCGCGAGCGACACGCCCGATGACCGCGAGCGTGGCGTAGTCCATGACCGCTTTCGGAAGGGCGTCATACTCGATTGGCTGTGGAAACTCAGGCATGTTCGATCATCGAGACTCTGTGCCCCGACGTTTAGTGTTACACTAAGCATCGCATCATGCAAACCGCGAGGTGACCCATGCCCGAGCAAAGGGGGCCTTCCCTTACAGTCGACGCGGTGATCGAGTTCCCGGGGAAAAGAGTCGTCCTGATACGTCGAGCGAATCCCCCGTTCGAGGGGAAGTGGGCGCTTCCGGGGGGATTTGTCGATTTCGGCGAGACTACCGAGCAAGCGTGTCTTAGAGAAGTGAAGGAAGAGTGCAGCATAGACGTCGAAATCAAGGGGACCCTTGGGGTCTACTCCGATCCGAATCGCGATCCGAGAGGCCACACGGTAAGCGTGGTTTTCAAAGCTGAATACCGGGACGGCGAGCTGAAGGGGATGGACGACGCTAAAGAGGCAAAGCTGTTCACAAGGGAAGAGCTAAGGGGAATCGATCTGGCTTTCGATCACCGTGACATCATGAGGGATGCAGGCTGGCTCTGATTCGGTTTCTTCAAACGGCAGAGAGAAAAGCCACCGCGAGCGGTGGCTTTTTCATTTTGGCTGGACAGGCAGCCTGTCGTCAGGCTTCGGCTGCGTCCCCGAACGTATCGAACCAGGTCCTCGGCCCGTCCGGAAGGAAGCTGGCACCCTTGAAGGAGATCCGTCCGGACTCGCTGATAAGCTCCACGTCGACCTTATCGGCCAGAAACCTGCATTCGTAGCGGGGTATCGCGATAGTGAACGAGTTCTCCTCGCCCAGAACGTCCGAGTAGCCCGACCACTCACCCTCGAGCTTGAATCCCCCGTCCTCCTCCCGACTCAGCTTGATGTCGGAGAGGAAACCGACGCAACGCCCGTCGACAAAGACCTCTGCCATCTTGATCGGGGGGATATGAAAGCTCTCGTTCATCGCGATGTCAGTATACCAGTAAAAATAGCAAGCGTAAAGCATGTCCGGCGGCAATCACGGGGTGACATCTGCAATATCCGCGTTTTTCGCCCGCTTTTTACACGCTGAGTTGGATGCGTTTCCCGCCTGCCTGATAGAAACTCAAGATAATCTCGCAGGCGCATCGAAACAAGTAAAAAAGAGCCCGGCAAGGCGAGCTTTGGAACACGAGAACAGCAAAAGGGAAGCATGGTCTGTTCATCCTGTGTCACCCCAGGCTGCATACACGCTGTCACAGGGTGGCTCCATGTGGAGTGCTCCCGACCAGGCCGCCCAGTACTGAGAACTGTAATCAGCGCTAATAGCGGACGCAGCGCCTGGATAGACGAATTCGACCTGATCCGTATTATACCTCCCATCGATGGGAGGGACGACGAGCCCAGGGCCATCCGGAAGGCTGACTTGATATTGCCTCATGACAGGATCATCTTCGGGGGACTGCCGCGGGTCAAGGCCAAACTCGACAACCCAGGGCACCCATTCATCGGGGGCCGCTCGGCGCTGTCTGAAGTACGTCAGGCTGGCGTGATGGGGAAAGTCTCCACCGTGCTCGTACCAGTGTATCGCAAGAGAAGGATACAAACCGTCGGCCCATTCCTGGCTGTCTCTCGTCACCCGCTCCCAGTTGAATCGGAGGCTGTTCATCTCCCATATCTCGACTGTTTTGGCGTAAATGTCAGATCCGACGACCTGTGCATACACAATGGAACCGAAGTTGGGGGAGGAGTCGTAAGGTGCTATATCAATGTAGGGCATGCCTGCGTACGAATACCTGTAATCGGGATGAGCCAGGCAATACCATTGAACTGAGTTAGGGGGCTTCGGATACTTATCCCCATCGGGCTCTGTACGTGCATTCCAGCAATAGACATGTACATGGAACGTCGTTTTTCAATGATATTGCGCCGCATAGGCAATCCCCACCGCCATGGTGTCCTGGCTAGGAAACAACGTGTCCATCAGGCCTACATCTATCCGCGGATGCCAGGCATTGTGGGCATGTACAGTGCCGCCGTTCTGTTCGTTGTATGGCTCTTCATGCCACTGGCACCAGTACTCGTCGCACCAGGATTGCGTGATTCTGCTGAAGTGGCGGTACATCAGATGCACGTCTGAGTAGGGATCGGGACCGTGAGCGTAATCCGAGTAGACAATGTACATGTCTTCCCGCTCATAATCATAGGCTATATCCGGGAATACCTCATCCCAGCCCGGCGCAAAGCCGTCGTCGTTCCAGATTTCATCGAGAACATCATCAGGGTCGCCCTGAAGATCCTCGAAGCTGAGACTGGCGTGCTGAGCGCTGTGCCATCTTATCCGAGTCACGCCGACATCCCAGTCCGCACCTGCGCTGCCACGCCACATGTAGCAGACTGTAAGCTCTACAACATCCCTGTCATTCGCATCGGTATACCTAATGGCTGCGCACTTCGGGAAGTTGTAGCATTGCTGAAGGACATCAGGCACATCCCGCGCGTCTGTGGTTAGAGCGTCCTGACCGTCATTTGTGATAAGCCTGTACACCGGTATGAACCTGTCGGCATCGCGCCGCTCCAGACTTACAAACGCGGTAACTTCCGTTGTAAAACCGCCGTTGAAGGTGATTCTAGCCGGGTCGCCCCTGGGGTATTCCCCAATGACTCCCGAATCAACTCCGTGGCTCGCGGTGCCGCTTGTGTCGGGCCCAAATACTTCTCTAACGTTATCTGGCAGGAAATCCTGGGCAAACCTAGCCGATGCGTCATCCCGCTCCCGATCTTCTGAAGGGCTTACCGGGACGGCTCCCCTTGCGCAGGAAAAGAGAGCAAGAGCCAGCATTGTTAAGACGGAAAGAGAAAAGAGCCTCATCATTTGACCTCCTATCCTTGGTTTGATGAAGTGGTCATCCGTTGTCAACTGTGAAATCAAAGACGGTGTACGCGACGTGGCTCCAGACGAACGGCCAGTCCGATCTGTAGTACACGGCCGCAACACATCTGTATGTTCCATCGGGATAGCCGCCGAAACCGAAAGAAGGAGCTCTCAGTGATTCAGTATGAGACACGAGGCATGGTCTCAGACCACCTCCCGTATGAGGCGAGTACAAATCAGGCGGCATGCGGAGCCAAAGCGACCTGACCATAGGTTCACTCCATTGCAGAACGTCTATCCGAAGATCGCTGCATGGATCGTCGTCGTTGTCGCCACAGCAGAACTCGGCTTCAATCGGCTCCCCATTGTTGACAACATAGCGAAAGTAATAGGGCTCCTCCTGGTTGGCAGAGATGGGGAAATCCTCAGCCGGATTCTTGACCGGATACGTGTCCGGAGGAACCCAGCAGGCTTCCACGGCGTAGCCCACAACCAGCGGACCCGGCGGTACATAGATGTGATACATGCGACTCGCAACGCCGCTGTGAGTGAACATGTGGCGGTTCTCTGCGATGTAGAAATCGAGGTACCCGTTCAGGTTCGCGGTAGGTGTTCCGTTCGAGAACTTGCCGGGCCAGTAGTTCAGCAAGGGCAAAGAGGAGCCCGAATCATACGTGGGGCTCCACCTGACTGTGTAACCGTCGGGATTGAGCAGCTCCGGATCACCCATCTCCTTCCAACTGATCCTCACCGGATCGGGGTAAGGAGGAAAGAATTCCTCGCAGGGAAGCTCGTAGGAACCCTCGAACATGATGATCCCCTTGACATCAAAGCCCGTAAGCTCCGGCTGCCCGGGTCTGGGATGCCTGAGCATCACGGTCACGTCCATTGTTGAGTCGGGATTCTTCCTCACTCCCGTAATGCTGAGGCAGTCAGGGCAGCTCTCTTCGAGCCATTTCAGAAGGTTGCAATGGAAGTGCGGGGTCCGCCGAGGAACCACATCGATGCGGTCGTGCGTTTCAGGAATGTACCACGTGTATTCACCCCATAGACGATACCGCTCATCGTAGGAGACCTGCGCAGTTGAATTGGATCCGGGCTCTGCAACCTCCGGCAGGATAGGGCTTCGAGCGGCGCACCCGAGCGCGATGAACGCCAGGATTACCGCAAATGCCGAATGCCTCCACATCTGCTTTTCCTCCCCAATCGTGAATAGCTGCAAGATTCTCTTCTTACTTATCTGAATTTATCATGTCGCCCCCCCCTTGCAAGGGCCGTTTCCGGATTTTTGAATAAAAAATCAATCTCCATTCCAACTAGGCAAATGCTCATCAATGTCCACACCAGGGCCGAAGCCGGTTTTGTCAGTTGATATAGCCGAGGCTGCGGAAGCGCTCGCGCATGGTCGGATCGCCACCCGCCCCGATTCGCTCCGCTATGTCCCCGCATGCCCGATCGTATTCATCCAGCAATACCGACATCCTTTCTCCGATCTCCGGGAACTCCCTTAGAACGTCGTACCATGCGTCGGGATCGCTCTCCAGGTCGTAAAGCCTCGGATGAAGCACGGCATCGTTCCCGCCGATGTACCAGTAGCCGTCAAGATAGACCGCCTGGATGTTTCGGTCGAAAAGGAGCGGGTCCTCGATGAAAATCGGTCGAGGCTCATACTCCCCGCCGTTTATCAGCGGAACGAGGCTCGATCCGGCAAATTCGGCCCGATTGCCGGCGATCTCCGGCTCGATGTTGACAAGATCAAGGATTGTCGGCGCCAGATCGACCAGGCTCACCGGCTCCTCGATCCTGAGCCCCGCCGGCAGCTTGCCGGGAAGTCGCATGATAAGCGGGACATGCGGGAGTTCGGGATAGAGTGAATGGGCATGCTCGATACGGTCATGCTCGTAGAACTCCTCGCCGTGATCCGACGTGATGATTACGAGGCACTGATCGAGAA
>CAYLVL010000059.1:0-11118 GCA_964387135.1 uncultured Planctomycetota bacterium | reverse complement strand
GCCTCAGCGTGCCGCCGAAGGTTGTTTCATCGATGTAATAGAGATCCGAGTCGGAGGAATCTCCCGCAAGAACGAGCGCTTCCGCCATATTTGCGCTGTACGGGAAATCCTCGATGTCATAGGGCGGCTGCCCGTCCCTGGGTGTCTCCCAGCTTGCGAACACTCCGTACTGGAACCTGAGATCAGGCGCTCCTCCGCTCATCGGGAACCGGATTGAGTAGTGACGCATGTTGCTCGATCCCGGAGTGAAGCACCCCCTGTTGTCACAAACCGCTGGATTGGAGAAGAAGTCGGATAATTCCTGATCTTCCGCAAGCCCGTCCGCAAAGTACTTGAAAGGATTAACTGTCGCAGCAGGCAGAAAATCCCTTGTGCCAAGAGCGCCGGGGGTATAGCCGAGGATTCCTTCCCTGGGAAATTCAAGCGGGTTGAACCATCGCGTGTATCCGTCTGCGTTCAAAAGAACGGCATCCGCCCCTTCGAGAGCATAACGAGCTCCGTTGTCGTAAAGCGATCCGCATGTGCCGTTGTACAGGAAGACGCCGATCACATCGAAGCCCGTGTACTGGCTCAGACCCGGGAAAGGATGAGTCAAGCCTACATCCAGCTCCACGAGTCCCTGGGTGAAGAAATCGCTCAGGTTCAGGTTCATGAACCGGATGTTGGTGATACTCCCCGCGGGCGGCTGAAGGAACATGGTCACGTTCGCCTTGAACCCGGCGCCGCGAATCGGGATGGTATTCATCTCGCCCGACACGGGATCGATGGTGACATCCCACATTCCCCAGATCATCCGATTGCCGGTCGATTGCGAGCGGCTTGAAGGCTGACTGAGATCGTCCACGCCTGCCGGAGTTACCGGGCTTGAAGAGCTGCTGCATGAAAGAAGAAGCAGGGCGGACGCGATTATCAGACCACTGGCTGAAAGAGCATGCCTGATCGACATGCCGAACCTCCCACACGTAGGTGGATGCTATATTGTAATATAAAAGGCCTCAGCGGGGCAAGAGCATTCGACCTGATTCGGGACGCACTATTTCTCAGTCGCGGCGGCTGGGGTATGATTGCAGGCCATCAGACAGAGCTAATGCGGAGATATCCAATGACCATGAAAAGAAAGATCATCCCGGCTTTCTGCACAACCGTGTTTCTACTGCTCGCGACCGGCGCGGTGGCTCAGAAGGAAGCTCAGCATGAAAGCGTCGATCTCGACGGCGACGGCATCGAGGAGAATGTGCGGCTGGAATACTCGCCCTATATGGGTGACTTCATGCTGGGCATCGATGACCTCACCGTGGAGAACCGGCTGGAACCGGAGCTTACGGGTCTCGAGATCATCGACATCGACACATCGGATGATTTCCTGGAAGTGAAAGTATCCACGCCGGGACCAAGCGACGACCCGGAGTGCTTCATCTATGCCCTCATGGACGGCGAGATCGTGGAGATTGGGCATATCTGTGGCTGGATGACATTTCCCGGTAACGGGACCGCACTTGTCGAACAATGGATGGGATTCTGGTCGAAGACGGAGATGTACGCTCTCAATCCGGATACGCATCAGATGGAGGTCGTTCCGCAGGAGTTGTACGTAATTCCTGGCTACTGGAACGAGGGCGACATCGGTATCGAATGCACAGTACTGGAATCGTTCCCGATCCATGCTTCGCACGACGACAGCATGGTCCTGGAAGATCTTGAGGAGGGGAGCGCAATCACACTGGTCGCATGCCGTCCCGGACCGGTTGAGGAAATGGACGGGTACATGATGCGCAATCCGTTCCACGACTGGTATCTCATCATGACTCAGAGCGGGGTTACAGGCTGGGCTCAACTGGAGACGTTTCAGTACAACATCGAAGGCATTCACCGCGCGGACTGAAGAGTGACGGACGGGTGGCACGCTCAACCGACCAAAGGGATGTTGGGCGTGTTGTGGGAAGGCATTGCCACGGGTGGCACGCCCAGTCGACCGCAGGGAGACTGAACGTGCACTTGTGAGCACGGCTGCCGACCTCAGGTTGACCTTCGATTCAGGTTGTTGCTATGCTTCCTGACCGGCCTTTTCATGCTGAGGGCTGACCAACTGCTTCGGGTGATTACCAGATGAAGGGACTAATCCTGTCAGGCGGGAAGGGAACGAGACTCAGACCGCTGACCTACACGTCGGCCAAACAGCTTATTCCGGTGGCTAACAAGCCGATCCTTTTCTACGGGATAGAGTTCATGCGCGATGCGGGCATCACTGACATCGGCATCATCGTCGGCGACACCCGCAACGATATCATGGAGCGTGTGGGCGACGGCAGTCGGTGGGGAGTGAAGGTCGATTTCATCTACCAGAAGGAGCCTCTGGGTCTGGCGCACGCGGTACTGACTGCCGAGGATTATCTTGGTGACGAAGAATTCACGATGTACCTCGGGGACAATCTTCTCCGCGACGGTATCAAGGGCATCGTAGAGGAGTACAAGGCAAAGAATCCCGACTGCATGATCCTCCTCACACCGGTGAAGAATCCGTCGCAGTTCGGGGTAGCCGAGCTCAACGAGGACGGCTCGGTGAGAAAGTTGGTGGAGAAACCCGCCGAGCCCAAGAGCAATCTCGCGCTGGTTGGTGTTTACCTGTTCAACAGCAAGATTTTCGAGGCGGCTCGCAAGATCAGCCCGAGCTTCCGGGGTGAACTGGAGATAACCGACGCGATCCAGCAGCTTCTGGACGACGGCGCCGATGTGCATTCGAGCATTGTCGAGGGATGGTGGAAGGACACCGGGAAGCTCGAGGACATGCTGGAGGCGAACCGGCTCGTTCTGGACACGCTGGACGGGAAGATCGATGGGATTGTGGACGAGGCGAGCAGGCTTGAGGGACGCGTCATTGTCGGTCCGAACAGCCGGATCATCAACTCGGCGATTCGCGGGCCGGTAATAATCGGTCGCAACGTGGTCATTGAAAATGCGTTCATCGGGCCTTACACATCGATCCAGGACCGATGCCACATCTCGAGCTGCGATCTGGAACACTCGATAATCCTTGAGGAGTCGATCATACGGGATGTGCCGGGACGTCTGACGGACAGCCTGATCGGGAGGAAGGTGGTTGTGGAGGTGTCGAAGGTAATGCCGCAGGCGACGAGGCTCATGCTCGGCGATTCAAGCTGGGTGAGTCTGGGGTAGGCATCAGCGGAATCCACCCGGTGCAAAACGCTACTCGACTGCGGGGGAACCCCGACCCTCGTTGAGGAGTCTCAGGCTGTTGCCGATCACGAAGAGGGTGCCGCCGTGATGCAAAATCGCGCCCCAGATCGGCGTGATGATCCCGAGCATCGCAAGCAGCAGCATGAACACGGAGAAACCGACACCGACGAGGACGTTGGTCCGGATGATCGAGTGCACGCGTCGTGAAAGGTGAACGAGGAATGGAATGAGGTTAAGATCGTTCGTCATGAGGGCGATATCGGCCGACTGAAGCGCGACCTCGCTGCCCATCGCGCCGAGCGCCACGCCGACATCCGCGCGATTGAGAGCCAGCGCGTCGTTCACGCCGTCGCCCACAAACATCACACCCTCCGCACCCGGACTCCAGAACTCCCCTCCCCTCAGGTTCTCCATCTCCTCGTCAACAACTACGTTCTTGGCTTCCGGAAGGACCTCCGCCTCTATCCTGTCGAAGCCGATCTGATCGGCAAGGGCTGCGGCGACATCCTTTCGATCGCCTGTCAGGAGCACGCGCCTGCGCACACCAAGGTCTTTCATTTTTTCGAGGGCTTCTTTCACACCGGGACGAGGTTCATCGAAAAGAAGCACCAGCCCAAGCAGACAACCGTCCCTGCCGACCCATGTGGAGGGTCCGGGATGCTCCATTGCCGTTTCCCTGAGTCCGCCGGCATCCCCCATATTCATGGTGACCCACTCAAGGCGACCAAGCTGGTAGGTCACATTTTCAAGCCTGACAGAGATTCCCTGCCCCGGTGTTTCGATCGCCTCCCCGTTATTGACAGCCGGGCCGCCTTTCGCGATCGCCCGCGATATGGGGTGTCTGCTGCCGGAAGCGGCGATTCTCGCGGCCTCCTCGAGTTTCTCCCGACCGACACCCACCACCGGAACGTATTTCTGAACGGCAAGTTCCCCGAGCGTGATGGTGCCGGTCTTATCGACGATGAGGGTTGCGACATTCGCGGCACGCTCCAGGAAAGCTCCGCTCTTGATGAGTATTCCCTTTCGAACCGCGACATTCAGGGCGGGGATCATCGCGGCCGGACTGCTTAGAACGAGAGCGCACGGGCACGCGACAATCAGGATCGCGATCGCGCGGGTCGCGTCGCGGGAAATCACGAAGGTCGCCGCGGCGATCAGGATGACGATCGGCAGGAGCAATCCCGCATATTTCTCAAGAAGCCTGACGACAGGCGGCCTGGACTTCTCCGCTGCGCTGAGCGACTCGATAACCCGGCCCAGCGAGGTTTCGGAGCTGACCCGCTCGACACAGAGCTGGATACGTCCGGTAAGATTGACGGTGCCGTGGAAGACATCGTCGCCGGGACCGACATCGATCGGTGTGGATTCGCCGGTCAGATGAGCCGGATCGATCGCGGTGTGCCCTGACTCCACTTTGCCATCGGCCGGGATAACCTCGCCCGGATAGACAACGATATGGTCCCCTTTGACCAACTGGTCGGAACGCACATCGCTTTCGGCGGAATCCACAATTCTATGTGCTGTTCGGGTGGTGAGTCTGACCAGGCTGTCGATGGCCGCGCCGGCGCGTCGTACTCCCCTCTCCTCGGCCAGATGGCCCAGGTCAAGTGCGAGCGCAACGATGACCGCCGTGGTGAAATCGCCCCGAACCACCGCCGCGAGCACCGCAAGTCCCGCGAGCTGATCGAGAGTCGCCGACGGCTTGTCGGAGAAAAGTCCCAGGAGGCCGGCACGGAAAAGCGGCACTCCGGCCACCAGGGCAGCAGTCAGCGCAACAACTCCACTGACAACTTCGCCTCCCGTAACAACCTCACCCAACCAGCTAGTCATGCCGAGGCGTCCTATAAGCCATGATGCCAGCAGCAGCCCGACCGAGATCAGCGCCCGCCAGAGACTCGACTCCCATCCCTCGGGAGGCGAGAGTATATCCTCCGCGACATCATTGACGGGACCGTTCTCGAGGGCGATATCGGGTGAGACAGTCATTTCGCAGTCTACATGCCGTAGGCGGGTGGAATCAGAAGCCTTCCGGTGATCGGCGGACCCGGAGCGACATAGCGGTTGCCGACCTTGGCAAGGGCCCTCACGATGTACTCGTTCCTGAGTCTCTCGGAGACCACCTCGGGATTCAGTCGGTATTCCGCAAGAATCTCATTGAACGCAATGACATCCGAGTTCGCCTGCGCCACCGTTCGCACCTTGTAGGCATCCGCTTCAGCTATAAGCTGAGTCGCCGCCGCCTGAGCCTGGGGAATCCCCTGCTCGCGGTATGTCTCGGCGTTGCGTACAGCAGTTTCTTTCTCGATTGCGGCGCTCTGGACGGCCTGGAAGTCGGGCAGCACGCTCCGTGGTGGAATCAGCTCATTGATTTCGATCGACACGATCCTGATTCCGGCTCCGATATCATCAAGACGCTCCTGGCTTCGCATCATGACCGTCGTCGCCAGCTCCGCCTTGCCCTCGGTCAGGATATGATCGACTGCCATCTCGCCGATCGTCCTCACAAGCTCGGTACCCACGCAGTCCTTCAGAATCGTGTCGGGATCTTTCACGGCAAGCGCGTACCTGACCGCGTCGGAGACCTGGTATTTCACAATCAGCCTGGGCAGGACGACGTTGTAGTCGCCGCTAAGGCAGTATCCCTGCTCCAGCGGATGGAACGACGCGACCGTAGTGCCGGAGACCTCCGGCTGCCAATAATCCTCGAGCTCGATCTGCCGGATTGACTCGACGGAGACCTTGATGACCTCGTCGATCGGGTAAGGCATGGCTATCAGCAGGCCGGGCGGACGGACCGGGGCGCCTGCCGGAAGCTTGCCGAACCTCAGGACCACGCCGACTTCGCCAGGCTGGATAATCCTGACACCGGAGAAGATGAAGATCAGCGCGAGGACAATCGCGATCCATTGAAGCACGACAATCCACTTCGAAGCGCGCTTGTCGAGCCGAATGGTCTTCGCTGTGCTGGTCTCCCTGTTTTGCCCGGCTTCATTCATGTCTGTCGGCCTGTCCCGTCAGTCCCCCTCGAGAACATCGAACGGCGCTGTCTCGGTATCGATCACCAGCGTCGCGTTTTCACTCATAACCGCCTCCAGCGCCTGTAGCGATCGAAGGAATCTGTAAAACTCCGGATTCTGCGAGTGCGCGGCAGCGTAAATTCTGGCGGCTTCAGCGTCCGCCTGAGCAATGGTCTGCGCGGCGGTCTCCTGGGCTTCGGCGAGAATCTCCGCCTTCTGCAAGTCGGTGGCGGAGCGGATGTCC
Organism: uncultured Planctomycetota bacterium; assembly: GCA_964387135.1. Taxonomy (GTDB): domain Bacteria; phylum JAJVIF01; class JAJVIF01; order JAPKYR01; family JAPKYR01; genus CAYLVL01. The sequence continues at coordinate 4,662 of CAYLVL010000059.1, read as the reverse complement.
GACGCCCGCCTTTCACCTTCAGAGCGGAACCTCTGCGCGTACTGCGCGCGCTCCGCTCTCATCTGCTCGAAAACACGCGCGATATTGTCCTGCGGCAGGGCAAGTCGGAGGATCGCGACCTGGTATACTTTCACACCGAGCTGATCCTCGGCGGCCTGCGCCACCATGTCGTGGATCGCCGACTCTATCTGGGGCACCCGGAGGGTGTCCTGCTCGGTCGACACCAGCGCGCTCAGATCGTAGTTGCCCATTACGGCATTCTTGGCGTTGGTTATCATGCCGTCGAGGCGAATCTCCGCCGCCTGCGGATCGCCGACCGCCTGGAGGAATCTTAGCGGATTCTCGATATCCCAGATCGCGTAATTGAGAAGGATGATGTTCTTCTTGTCGCGGGTGAGGGTCTCGGTGAAGGATGTCTCGAGCACGCGCTTGCGATTGTCGAAGCGATAGACGTTTTCTATCGGCCAGGGCCATCGGAGGTGCAATCCTGCCCTGGTATCGGTGCGGTTGGGGCTTCCGAGCCTTGTAACAACCGCGACCGATCCCTCCCTGAGCTGATACATGCACGCCGAGGCGAGCAGGAGCACAATCACCGCAAGCCCCAGCGTTACTCTGATGTTTTTCTGCATTTCATGCACCTCCGAAGCCCGCCCGACATCTTCGCTTCGGTAATTATCGCAGGTCGAACCAGAGCCCTCGATCCTCACCCGTTTCGGATTCGAGAAGCCCGGAGCTGACCACGTAGATTCTCTTGTTCTCAAGACCTGTCTCAAGAATCTCCATACGCCTTCGGAACCGGAACAGGTCGAAATCCGGCATTGCCGAGGTTGAGAGGGACGCAAACCCGGACGCCTCGCCACGTGCCTTGGCCACACGTTCCACCGCGTACGCGCCCGCCTCGTCCAGAACTCTCTGCGCCGACGCCCGGGCCGCGGGGATGATCTCCTCCATGTAGGTGCTGGCCTGGATCGCCAGGGTGTCGCGATAGACCTGAGCGCTCACCACGGCCTGGTAGGCGCCCGCGACCTCGAACGGCGGATGAATCGCGACAACCACGACCTGCGCCACTTCGATCCCTATCTCCTCGGCATCACACCATCGCTGGATGTCTTCCTCGAGACCCTCCGCGAGGGCTGCACGGTCGCGACCGAGCAGTGTGTCGGTGTCGGTATCGTGTGTGCGCAGCATGATCGCGGTGTAGGCGAGATCCCTCAGGAGCGTCTCAGGATTGCTGCACGTATAGGCATACTTGACGACATCGGCAATGCGGTAGTGAAGCTCGATATCGAACGAGATGACCTCGCTTCCGGACGCGGTGACGAATCGATCCTCATCTATTCCATGTGCCTCAGTCCAGATCAGGTTGGTGCGTGCCGCCGACTCCTCCGCGACGAAGCCGATTTTCATGATCTGGAGCTTGTGGGCGGGAAAACGTCGTACATGGTCGATTGGCCACGGCCATCCGAGGTGCAAGCCGGGCTCGAGAACCTGCCCGGTGAACCGTCCGAAGCGCTCCCTTAGTCCCTGATCGCTCACACCAACCTGCGTCAGCGATGTCGCAAGCCACAGGATAACCACAAGGCCCAGTACTACTCGGGGAAGCGAGCGCCGGAGGAAGTCGCCCAGCCACCGGAATCGGACTGACGGCGCTGCGGTTGTCCCAGGGAGCATTTCCGGTGCCTTGGAGAAGATCCCACGGATGGTTTGCACCGAGGAAGCAACCAGCGAGTCAATCGGCGCGGGCGGAAGCACGGCCGCACCCGGGTAGATCAGCGCCCATGTCGAGCGCAGGAAGATCTCAAGAATGGCGATATCAAGGAGGATCGCCGCCGCCCGGTGAAACCATTGGATGTAGATCGGCCAGCCGCCCGTAACGCCGGATACCGCACCGATGTAGGAGGGCGCGCTTATCCAAAGAATCAGAGCGATCAGCCTTGACCAACCGGCGAGCGCCGGCGCTTTCTCTTCCGGCTTTTCTGATCTGACACCCGTGACGATGCACGGTCCCAGCATCCACAGCAGAACACCCAGCACGACGGTCAGTCCGAATGCGATATAGCCCCAGGTCGATTTCTCAGGCTGCTGGTTGAGCGCGAGAGCAACCACCCAGGTATTGAGAATCAGGCACGCCAGGCTCCCGGCCATTAGATAAAGCGGCCTGTGTACATTCTCGAACCGCTCTGCTTCAGTACTTATCTGCTTCTTCTCGTCATCAGCCGCTTCCAGCAGGGCTCTTCGATAATCGAGCGAGAAGACCAGATCGCCCGCGACAAGCGCCAGGATGGCCATCGCGAGCGCGCCCGCCAGGGACGCCCAGAGGCTCATCCTGAGGCCGATGTAGCCATAGACCACGAAGAAAAGGATGCAGGCCGCAAGAAGGATCTCCGGATCGAGCCGAAACGCGCGAGCAGGCTTCTCCACAGAGGTTTTCTTCTCCTCCTCGATCATGTAGCTGAGAATTATAAGCAAAAGATGGGCGCTTTGCAGAGAAGGGGCGTATTGTCACATACTTACCATTTCTCATACCTTATTCTGGTTTTGTCGAAGCGGTCGGGGGTTGGTTTCTTCTCGGCAGGATATCCAAGCGGAATCAGCGCGAACGGTATCACGTTCTCAGGAAGGCCCATCAGCCTGACAATCCCCTCCACCCTGTCGCCCGCCGGGTAGACTCCGCACCACACCGCGCCCAGACCCATTGCATGAGCCGCGAGAAGGAGATTCTGTGTCGCAGCCGAGCAATCCTGTACCCAGAAGCCCTTGTATCTTTCGAGCTTGACATCGCCGCAGACAAGAATGGCCAACTGCGCCGACGGGGCCATCTCCGCGTAGGGGTGGGCGCTCGGGATCCGGTTGAGAATCGATCGGTCGCGTATGACGATGAAATGCCAGGGCTGCTCGTTGCCCGCCGACGGCGCCATCATTGCAGCCTTGAGCAACTCCTCGACCGTTTCATCTGACACAGGTTGGTCGGTGTATTGCCTGATGCTTCTCCTCGTGTGGATGGCCTCGATTACGTCCATGAGTCTCCCTCCGCGTTCAGAATCAGGACGCTCATCATACCAAACGAGCCGTCTACATTACATGAGCACTGATCAACGGGGATTCCTATCCCTCGGGACCTGTGAATCCCGGTGCAAATGAGCAAACAGACTCCCGGACGTGGGGGAGTCTGTTGATGATCGAGACCGTAGTCCTAACCGACTGGGGATTCGATCTAAAAAAGAAGAAGAGGGAGACATCCTGGTGTGACCATTTCAGTCTCCCTCCCACTCTCCACAGAGAATCTCTTCTCCATTTCGAGTCCCCATCGGGGTTTCTTAGGCCCGTCCGGGGGCTTCTCCTTCCGGGCGGCCGCCCTTCCGAAGAGTCTCCTTCCAGGGAGTTTGCCCTGTCAGGAGGGCTCCCTGAGGGGATTCCTCCCTTTCCGGAGCCTGGTCCCCCGAGAGGTTGCCCAGTCGAGGGATTCGGCTCGTTCCGGGGAATCATCCCAAGAGGGAGTCCCGTTCGGGGATTGGTTCCAGGTCGAGAGGATCATCCGTCGAGGACTTGCGTCCTTTCGGGAGAGATCATTGACAAGGTTCCTCCCGTCAGGTCACCGGGCTTGCAGAGGGATCGCTCCGACTGCGAGGATCCGGGTTCCATCGTGGATTCATCCCGTCCGGGGAGTGCCTCCTGAGGGGTTCCCCGTGCGGGTGATTCGCACGGCGGGGGATTGCTCCTCCACCGCGCTGGTCACCCTTTCGGGGAAAACCCTGGGGGGATTCGAGTCCCGGCGGGGATCGCGCCCTGTCGGGATATCGGTCCCCTCAGGGGTGGACTCCCTTTCCGGAGAGTCTCCATCGGGGAGTGTCCCTTCGAGAAGTCTCATCTTTTCAAGATACGGTTCCCTTCCGGATTCGGCTCCCTTGCGGGAGTTTCATCTGGCGAGGAATCGGACCCTTGGGGATTTGACTCCTTTCGGGGGATTCCTCCCTGTCCGGAGTCCCACTCCACCTCTGGATTGCTCCTTCGGCAAAAGCGGGGGCAACGTTGCATCCTCGCTTATACAGGACCTACCGCATTTAATCAAGAGCATTTGTCCCCAATTTCTCCACATACTTTTCACATTCCGATACCGTATCTTGACTGACCTGTAACCCGCTTATGATCAGGGTTCCCGGGGCTGATCGAAGCCGGCCCGAGCATTCAATTCAGTCCAAAAGGACTGACTTCCCCTGTTTTCGTCCGATTACTCTGTTTGACAAGTCCGTTCATATGGATTAAAATCGGCTTAATTCACCGGAGTATCCTCCCCTTTCCATAAAATGAGAGAGAGAGAAAGTCCGGGTACAAGGAGCCTAGAGCTATCGCAATGAACATCTTCGTAGGTAACCTCAGCTACGACACCACCGAGGATTCCGTCCGCTCAATGATGGAGGCGCACGGGACAGTCGACTCGGTGAATCTCATCACCGACCGTGACACCGGTCGTTCCCGGGGCTTCTGCTTCGTCGAAATGCCAAACAACGATGAGGCACAGGCCGCAATCGAAGCGCTTGACGGCACGACGCTTGACGGGCGCACGATCAAGGTGAACGAGGCCCGTCCGCGGGAGGATCGCCGAGGCGGAGGACGCCAGAGGCGAAATCGCTGGTAGTCCCAACCAGCCACATAGGTCCCCGG
>CAYLVL010000058.1:1789-11139 GCA_964387135.1 uncultured Planctomycetota bacterium | reverse complement strand
CGACCAATGCAGGATGCGCATGCTGCGTTGGAGCTTGAGTAGAGGGGTCAGTCCAGGTAGAGGAAATCCTTTATGCTTTTGCCGAACTCGCTCTGCTTGATCTTCGCCACCGCTCGGTTGCGGATCTGCCTGACGCGCTCGCGGGTGATGCCCTCCATGCTGCCGATCTCGTCCAGCGTCTTCACCGGATGGTCGAAAAGCCCGTAGCAGTGGGAGAGAATCCGCTTCTCGCGCTCGTCAAGTACCGAGAGCGCCTTGGTGATCTCCTCGTTGCGGATGTTGACCATCGTCTCCAGCTCGGGGCATGAGATATCGCTGTCGGCGACGATCTCCTTGAGGCTGCTGCCGTCCTCCTCGCCGGTGACCGGGCTGTCGAGGGAGAGGATGCGCATGCTGATCTTCCTCAGCTCCTCGGCCTTGTCGAGGCTGATCCCCATCTCCTTCGCGATCCGCTCGATCGGCACATCGTCGTCCGACTCCTTCTGGAGCCGCTGCGAAGTGCGCAGGAAGCGGTTGATGATGTCGACCATGTAGACCGGCTTGCGGATGAGCGAGCCGTGATCGGCGATCATCCGGCTGAGCCGCTGACGTATCCACCACGAGGAGTAGGTCGAGAATTTCCAGCCCAGCGACGGATCGAACTTCTCCACCGCCTTGATCAGACCCATCGTGCCTTCCTGCAGGAGGTCCAGAAAATCGACGCCGCGACCCAGGTATTTCTTGGCTATGGAGACCACCAGTCGAAGGTTGGATCGGACCAGCTTCTCCTTCGCCGCCCGGATCTGCTCTTCATCCCTGGAGTGCCTGACGATGTTGGCGAGACGGACCTCCTCCTCGCCGGTGAGTAAGGGGATGCGACCGACCTCGCTGAGGAAATATCGCACGCTGTCCTGAAAGTCGACGTCCGGCTCGGCTTTGGGCCTGCGCTTGCGCCTGGTGGTGGTCTTGCCTTTCGAGGATTTGGAGGAGCCGGTCCGCTTCCTGGCTGACTTCTTCTTCGGGGATTCGGCTTTCTGCTGTTTATTAGTTGCCAAGGCGCTGTCTGCACTCTCCGCATTCTTCTTGGCAGCGGACGACCGCTTATTCTTGCGGCTCCTAGGCTTTGATTGCTTCTTAGTCACCGCGAAATCAAGCTCAATCAGACCCAGGTGCGTAGTCATGGGGATCCTTTTCCTGCCGGTTTCAGCTTCATTACCCGGGTACTGGAAGGAGAACCAATCTTATTCACCCCACTAGGGCGAAAATCGATTATACATTCAATGTTTCACCCGGTCAAACGGGCCTCAATCCGGCTGAACGTCAGGATATTTTATTATCGGTTTCCAGCCCGAAAAAGGGGACTGGCTCATTTTTCGATTCTCCCAACTTTCTTCGGTTCCCGACGGTCCCAATAGATAGAATCGGCGCTCTTCTGCCGACATTGATGATATGGGCTTCTCAGGGGCTTTCGGCCCGGTATAGTGGTACAATTACCATTGCAGAGGGGTCGCGGACCCCTCGTTTATTCAGTGATGCATCGCAAGCTAGCGCATCTCATCCGGGACAACGTCGACCGATTAAGCGATCGATGGACCGACACGCTGCGCGACTACTACCCCAACCTCTCCCGGGCCGAGGTCTTTCGCAAGGTCCGCGCCACCCATCTCCTCCTCGCGCGTGCCCTGATCGAAACGAAATTCACCTATATCTTCCGCCACCTTCAGAACGAGTTCCAGGAGTGGATCCTTCTCAAGAACAGCTTCCGCGACCTCATGAACCTGGAGCCGGTCTATATCATGCTGCTTAAGGAGTTCATTGAGTCCAGTGACCTCAACGATGCCGACAAAGAGGGAACTCTGCGTCTCGTGGACGAGCTTCGCGACAGCGCTCTGAAGGATGATCTTTATGAAATCTACGTCGGGGAGCAGGAGAAGCTGTTCTCGCGGCAGATCGACGAGCTCGAGGTTCTTAACAGGGTGTCCGGCACCGACCTTGTCGGCGAGGAAATGCGCGACTATGACGGCGACGGCCTCGCGGAGTCCGCGAGAGACCCGCGCGAGCTTCTCAAGATGACACTGGAGAAGGCCATGCGGGTGCTCGGCGCCACCGACGGGGTGCTGGCGTTCAAGCTGGACAGCGCCCACGAGGTCGCGGTGCAATTTGCCGAGGCTCCGGAACAGAGAGACCGCGAGATCGTCAAGCGAATCACCCTGGAGGACGAGGAAGCACAGTTCGACCCCAATGTACTGGCTGCCTTCAGCCATGTGGTCGATCGGGCCGTCCTGAGGAACTACTGGAATCCCGACTATGTGGAAGATCTCAGAATCCAGAACTGCCCGAAATGCCCCTATCGGGACGAGCTCGTGAGCAGCATCCGGGGAGCAATCGAGTGCCCCATCCTACAGGCTCTCAAAGTCCATACGTTTCTCTGCCACCAGCTCGGCCAGTCGGGCGAGAAGGGCTTCTTCCTTCTCGCCAGGAACTCGCCGCCCGCGTTCTCAAGCGAGGATTTCCAGTTTGTCGAGACCCTCGCGGCGAGCATGATGACCATCATCAAGAATTACCAGCTCTACGAGCGACAGGTGCAGCTCGCGACCACCGACGGCATGACCGGCCTTTACAATCATCGGTTTTTCCAGGAAGCGCTGGGACGGGAGATATCGAGGTCGCGCCGATACGGCGCTCCGGTCAGTCTGCTCTACATGGATATCGACCATTTCAAGAAATTCAACGACAAGTACGGGCACCAGGTGGGTGATGAAGTGCTGAAACTGGTCTCGCGAACGATCAGGCGCAACCTTCGAGACAGCGACGTGCCGTGCAGGTACGGCGGCGAGGAGCTTGTCGCGATCCTCCCGGACACCAAGCTGGAGGGCGCGGAAGTTGCCGGTGAGAAAATACGGAAATCCATCGAAGCGCTCAGGTTCCCAGTGGACAACCGGATGGTCAAGATAACGATTTCCGTGGGCGTGGCCACCTACCCGCTGAACGCAACCGATAAGGAAGGTCTGATCGAGGCCGCCGACGAGGCTTTGTATCGCGCCAAGGAAGGCGGCAGAAACCAGACAGTATTGTCTGCCGCCGATCCATATAAGAAAGACAAAAAGGAGCAGCAGGAGGGCGAGGCTCCCGAGGAGGATGAGTTTGAAGCTTCCGCCGAGTCGGAAGTCGACGTGAAAGGCTGAATCAAGGGTTTATTCCGCTTCTTCGTGCCGACGTTTCACGGTCTCAATCCATTCAAGCATACTGCGGTACTTCTCCGCTTTCTCCATTTCCTGCGTCGATTCGAAGTGCTCCACCCTGTTGAGGGCCACCTGGATCGCTTCATCGAACATGTTCCTGTCCACGAGGCTCTGGATGTAGTGCTCTTTCAGGTCCGTCGGGCTGAAGACTTTGATTCCCGTTGCGACAACGCCGGATATCCCCGGCCTCGTGTCAGTCGCTGTCCTTCCAGCGGCCACGACCGCCCAGACATTGAAGTAAAAGAAAATCGGCAGCCAGACCAGCATGTACCCCCGCTGACGTGCGGCCGTCTCTGCGAGAAAATATGATGCGAAAAACCAGGCTACAGCGACCATTAATGCGAAAAGGAGATGCACTGCGGTTCGGTCGCCGAGCGTCTGCGTGTGGGCGAACCATACCGCGAGCCAGTAGATCGGGTTCAGGAGTAAGATGGGCTCAAAAACCCGTATTGCTTCTTCCCATCGCTCCGGCATGTTGCTTGAATCCGTCCTCCAGCCAAAAGTTACCACATATTGCGCCAGCCGGGGAACCCGCGACAGCTCCGAATTCGTCATCTCAGTTCTCGTGAGAAGCGTCCGATAAGAACTGTGAACCACGCGGGCGGGTTTCGCATCTGACATGATAAGAGAGGGAGAGAGTGAATGGCTCTTCGAGAGACGGACATAGTCACCGGCCTGTACACCCCCGGCTTCCTCATTGCTTTCGGGGCAAGGGAGCTTGCCTTCGCCATCGAGCAGGGCTATCCGTTGAGCGTCATCACGGCGAGGCTCGAAGGAACGGGTGAATTGAAGGACCTTGGCGACCTGGTCAGGAATGCCACCGGCGAAGGCTCGATTGTAGCAATGCTGGATGACAACGAGGTCGCGGCGCTTCTACCGGGTGTGGGGCGCGACAAGGCGTCCGAGATCGCCCGCAGAATCGAAAAGACGGCTCATGCCGGCGTCTCTATCGGGTCGGCGACTTCATCGGCCGAGACAGGCGAGTTCCCCGAGCTTCTCAGGCGCGCCAGACTCGCGATCGGCGGAACGAATCGATGAGAGTCGACATCATCCAATCCTGCGCTGCCATACGCTGATTCAGCAACTCAATCGGACTTCGAAAACCACGATCCCGGCATTGGATGCCGGGTTGCTATTTCCGGAGGTTTGGCGGTAGGATTGTCGCCCATATCCGGCATCCAGGCGGATGCGGGTTTGGTATACCCTTTTGAGGATGGCTGCGACCATGGCTCAGGATCGTATTGAATATCTGGAATCCATTATCGCCGAAGCCGAAGCCGGGGGAGGCCAGAAACGCGTGGACAAGCAGCACGCGTCCGGCAAATGGACCGCCCGCGAGCGCATCGACTACCTCCTAGACGATGGGAGCTTCGAGGAATTCGACAAGTTCGCGCGCCATGAGTGCCATGATTTCGGCATGGAGAAGAACCGCCCGTACGGAGATGGTGTAGTAACCGGCACGGGCACCATCGACGGGCGTCCCGTTTGCATTTTCAGCCAGGATTTCACGGTTATCGGCGGCTCGCTGGGGAAGATGTTCGCCTCGAAGATCTGCAAGGCCATGCAGCTTGCCCTCAAAAACGGCCTTCCGATGATCGGCATCAACGACTCCGGCGGTGCGAGAATACAGGAGGGTGTCGATTCATTGGGCGGGTACGCCGATATCTTCCTCCTGAACGTACTTTCTTCCGGCGTGGTGCCCCAGATCAGCGCGGTTATGGGCCCCTGCGCGGGCGGGGCGGTCTACTCGCCGGCAATTACCGATTTCATCTACATGGTCGGGGGCACGGCGCGCATGTTCGTGACCGGTCCTGCCGTCATCAAGGCAGTCACTCACGAGGAGATCGATTTCGAGAGCCTGGGCGGGTCGGCAGTCCACAACCAGATCAGCGGCGTGGCCCATTTTGATGTCGAGAGCGACGCGGAGTGCCTCGACGGCATCCGGACGCTCCTGAGCTACATCCCGTCGAACAACATGGACTCCCCGCCGTACTTTCCCACCGATGATCCCCCCGACAGGACGGAGCCGTCGCTTGATGACATCGTTCCCGAGGACCCGAACCAGCCCTACGACATGAAAGACATCATCCGGCTGATCGTCGACGGCGGCGAGTTCTACGAGGTGCACGAGCACTGGGCGGCGAATATCATCGTGGGTTTCGCCAGGCTGGCCGGGTATTCCTTCGGGATCATCGCCAACCAGCCCAATCATCTCGCCGGGTGTCTCGACATCAATGCGAGTACCAAGGGCGCGAGGTTCGTGCGCTTCTGCGATGCGTTCAACATCCCGCTCCTGGTCTTCGAGGACGTCCCCGGATTCCTTCCGGGAGTCAACCAGGAGCACGGCGGGATAATCCGCAACGGCGCGAAGCTGATCTACGCGTTCTGCGAGGCTACGGTGCCGAAAATGACGGTGATTACCCGCAAGGCGTACGGCGGCGCTTACTGTGTCATGAATTCGAGGCATATACGGGCCGACACTGTGTTCGCATGGCCGACCGCCGAGATCGCCGTTATGGGTCCTCAGGGCGCGGTCAATATCATCCACAGGAAAACGATCGAGGAAGCCGATGATCCTGAGGCCAAGCGCCAGGAATTGATCCTTGACTACCAGAGACACTTCGCGAATCCGTACATTGCAGCCGCGAAGGGCTTTGTCGATATGGTCATCAAGCCGTCCGAGACACGGTCGCGGCTGATACGAACTTTCAACGCGGTGAAAACCAAGCGGGATACAAATCCCGCCAAGAAGCACGGCAATATTCCCCTTTGATGGGGCTCTGCAAGACTCATGACCGGATCAAATGACACGCATCAGCCATCGGGACCGAACCCAAGGTCTGTGCGCGACGGTGCGGTCGCAGCCGCGATCGGGGCCGCACTCGCGATGGCGCTGGAGTCGAGCACGCCGCTCAGGCTTCATCCCGCCGGTCCGGTCGAAACGCCCTGGGTCATGAGCTCCAGAGAGAGGATGAGCACCGTTCGCCACGGATGGCAGCCCTGGGACAAATGGGGAGTTCTGTCGGGATGGAAAGGAACTCCCGGCGGATTGAGGAATAAAATCGGATGACATGGAACCCAAGCGTGCGAGTGGCGCCGATTGTGGTCACCGCCAGACCGACGCCTCATCTCGAAACAGCGAAGATGAAAGAGACGGAAGGCGCGGCGGTGGCGGCTGTCGCGATGGAGCTCGCGAGGAGAGCAAATCGACGGAGAATCGCTCAGCTTGGGATGGGTGACGGCTACGCGTCGGCATGGGTGGTACGGGGAAGGATGGACACTGCGAATCGCTGGACGTTCTGATCGCAACGGTCCGGAAGGAAACGGAATGCAGCGCTATCAGGTTGTAGTTAACGGCAATACGTACACGGTCACGGTGAAAAGCCTGGTCGGAAGCACGGCGATTGTCGACGTGGACGGCTGGGAATTCCAGGTGGCTGTCGGGGAGGGCGAGGAGTCGCCTGAATTCAAGCCTCACCTCGCGACAGCCATGCCGCAGCCTGTCCGGCAGACTGCCCCGGCATCAAGACCCCCTCCACCGTCCGTTTCGACCGACAGGGCGAAAAAGCGCGCCAATGCCCTTGAGCAACTCGCACTGAAGAAAGCCTCAGTCCCACAGATTTCCGGCGCGGGAGTGGTCGCCGCGCATCTGCCCGGCCTGATTATCGAGATCAACGTCAAGGAGGGCGACGAGGTTGGTCGCGGCGATGTCGTGTGCAAGATGGAAGCGATGAAGATGGTGAACGAGGTCAGGGCGCCGATCGACGGGGTAGTGAAGGAGATACTTGTAAACGAGCAGCAGAACGTACTTGAAAACCAGCCACTACTGATTATCGAGTAACCAAAGACAATGAGCTTCTCGGAAATACACGGCGAGTACACGGACCTGAGAACAAGGGCGCTCCATGAAGTCAAGGAGAGCGTCAAGGGCCGCTCTATTCACTACAACGACCTGACGCTTCGCGACGGGCATCAGTCTCTTTTCGCGACCCGCATGACAGGAAAGCAGATCGCGAGGGTTGTGGACGATATTGCCCGCTGCGGCTTTTATGACATGGAGATCTGGGGCGGAGCGACTCTGGATGTCTGCATGCGGTATCTGGACGAGAATCCCTTCGAGCGCCTAAGCATGATAACGGGAGCCGCGAAGGGGCATTCGTTCACGAGGGCGCTATGTCGCGGGGCCAATCTGTTCGGTTATCAGCCGTATCCCCCCGATATCATCCGCGATTTCTGTCTTGCAGCGCTGGAGCGCGGGCTTGACATAATGCGCATCTTCGACGCGCTGAACGATCCCGAAAACCTCAAGGTGGCGGTGAAGGCGGTCGCGGAGGGCGGGGGAAAGATAGACGCGGCGGTCTGCTACACGACCGGCCCGGTGTTTACCGTCGACTACTGGCGGGACATCTTCAAGACCTACGAGGACCTCGGCGCCAACATGATCTCGGTCAAGGATATGGCGGGACTGGCGACCCCGCAGGCCGCATGGGAGTTGATCCCGGCTCTCAAGGAAACCCTGACCGTGCCCCTTCACTGGCACTCGCACTGCACCCCCGGCTACGGGCACATCACCGGCGTTATCGCGATGATTCTCGGCATGGATTGTATCGACACCTGCTTCATGCCTTTCGCCGGCGGTTCGTCGCATCCTTCTGTCGAGCTTCTGCACTTCTTCGCGTCCCGCCTTGGAATCGATGACAATATCGATACCACCAACTTCTCGAAGATCGATGAGGAGCTTCGCATCGTCAGAAAGGAATTGCAGGAGTTCGACAAGTTCCAGGACCACATTCCCGAGCCTTTCCAGATTACTCCCTCGCTTGAAAAGCTGGCCGATGACGTGATTGTCTCGCTGGCGCTCGGCGATCTGGACATCGCCACGGTCATCATGCACAAGATCGAGGCGATGCTCGGTTTTCCGCCGCCGGACGAGAGGGTTCGCAATGCGCAGGTTCCCGGCGGCATGCTCACGAATATGCTCTCGCAACTCGAGGCGTTCGGGATGATAGACCGGTTGAATGATGTGCTCGAGGAAATCCCGGTCGTGCGCGAAGCGTGCGGTTATGTGCCCCTTGTCACACCGACAAGCCAGATCGTGGGCGTGCAGGCAGTGAACAACGTCAAGTTCGGTCGATGGCAGAACAACATCACCGACTATGTCCGGCTGGTAAAGGGGGAGTTCGGCCGGACGCCGGTGAAGATCGATCCGGAATTCCGCGAGAAGATCACCGGGAGCCCTGAGGAGATAAGGTACGATTCGTCGAACTTTGACTATACGCTTCCCGAGACCGGTGAGATCCCCGCCGAGGAGCTCTATCCCGATCGAGAGCATGAACTGCTCTATTACCTCTTCCCGAAGGTCGCGGGAGGTCCGGACGGCTTTCTGGCAAGGCGTGCACGTGAGCGAAGGGAAAAGGCCCTGGAGCAGGAGCGCAGGGAGTATATCGAGCAGCTGCGGGACCACGCTCAGTTCAAGTTGTCGGGCAAGAATCCAAGGATAGCGACACTTAGCGCGGATGAGGCCGCGAGTCTTCATGAGTTGCTGGTCAAGGAGGTCCAGGGAGAGCCGTTGCAGGTGGATGAATAGCAAAGGCGTGGAGGTAACCTCAGATGAATGTCTACGAGCGCATTCCGGATGAGGTTGAGGAAATCGCCGCCGAGGTAATCGATGCGTGCTTCAAGGTCCATGATGCCCTGGGTCCGGGACTGCTTGAGTCGGTCTATGAGGTGTGCCTGGCGTACGAGCTGGAGAGCCGGGGAATCGAGGTGCAGACGCAGGTGCATGTGCCGGTGGTGTACCGGGACGTCGAGCTTGATGCTGCATTGAAGCTCGACATGCTGGTTGAGGACTGCATTGTGGTGGAGCTCAAGGCGACTGACATGATGATTCCCGTCTATGAAGCGCAGCTCCTGACATATCTGAAGCTGACCGGAAAGCGGCTGGGATTCCTGGTCAACTTCAATGTCCCGCTGATCAAGAACGGCATCAAGCGGATGGTGCTGTGAGCGGGATCTTATCCAGAATGGAAGAGAGGAACCACGAAGACACGAAGGCACAAAGAGGAAAGAAAAGAAAGAGAGGAACCACGAAGACACGAAGGCACAAAGAGGAAAGAAAAGAAAGAGAGG
>CAYLVL010000058.1:0-1689 GCA_964387135.1 uncultured Planctomycetota bacterium | reverse complement strand
GTGCCTTCGTGGTTTGTCTCTTTTCCGTTCTTAATAGAACCACGAAGGCACAAAGAGGAGAAGAGGATGCGGCCACGGCATGCGGCGGCATCGGGTCTTCTTCTTTTTTTCTTCTTCGTGTCTTCGTGCCTTCGTGGTTTGTCTCTTTTCCGTTCTTAATAGAACCACGAAGGCACAAAGGCACAAAGAGGATAGAGATTGACCCGTCCCTGCCCCCTTCCTATACTTGACCCCGCTATGGCGAAGCTGAACCACATTGCAGTGCTGGTTGAGAACCTGGACGATGCGATCGGCCTTTTCAACAAGGTCTGGGACTTGGAGCCCACACACGTTCTCACGCTGGAAAACCAGGGCATCCGCACTGCCACCTATGAGTTCGAGAACATCATGGTCGAGCTGATGGAGCCGCATGGCGAGGACTCGCCGGTCGCGAAAGCCCTCGAGAAGCGTGGAGGGGGCATTCATCACATGGCTATCGAGGTCGATGATGTCAGGGCCCGTATGGATTCTCTGAAGGCCGACGGACTCAGGTTCACATCCGATGAGCCGTCGACCGGTGTCGGCGACTCGCTCATCTGTTTCCTGCATCCGAAAAGCACGCATGGAATCCTCACCGAGCTGGTCCAGCCATCCAAGGAGTAGACACACATGTCCCGCACCCAGGATGAGAGGCGCGAGGAGTTCCATAAACGCTATGCCGAGGCCATGAAGGGCGGCGGGGACGAGGCTGTCAAGCGCAGGCGCGAGTCGGGAAAGATGCTTGCGCGCGAGCGGATTGAGGTGCTTCTCGATCCGAACTCGTTCTTTGAGTACGACATGTTCGTCGCTACGCCTCCCGTGAAGGACGTGAAAAAGAATATCGGCGACGGCGTGGTCACGGGCTACGGCACCATCCACGGTCGACAGGTGTTCCTTTTCGCCCAGGACTTCACCGTCATGGGCGGCAGTTTCGGGGAGAGGCACGCGAAGAAGATATGGAAAGTCATCGAGACCTCCACCAGGGTCGGCTGCCCGATTATCGGTCTCTATGATTCAGGTGGCGCGAGAATCCAGGAAGGGGTCTACAGCCTCGCCGGCGTTGCGGGGATTTTCTACCGAAACGTCATGGCCTCCGGCGTGGTCCCGCAGATCGGCGCGATCATGGGTCCGTGCGCCGGAGCGGCGGTCTATTCCCCTGCCCTGATGGACTTCGTGCTCATGGTGCAGGATGCATCGCACATGTTCCTGACCGGCCCGAACGTCATCAAGGAAGTGCTCAACGAGGATGTCACGTTCGAGGAACTCGGCGGCGCCGCAGTGCATAACGCCACATCAGGCGTGGCCCATTTCAACGCCGAGACCGAGGAGGAATGCCTTCTGACGATCCGGACCCTCCTCAACTTCCTGCCGCAGAACAATGTCGAGGATCCGCCGCTGCTTCCCACCGATGACGATCCGTCCCGGCGCGAGCCGCTTCTGGACTCGATCATCCCCGACGATCCGGCGAAGGCATACGATATCAAGGATGTCATCACTGCCGTTGTAGATAATGGCGAGTTCCTCGAAGTCCAGCCGCACTTCGCCATGAACCTTGTCATCGGCTTCGCTTCGCTTGCGGGAAGGCCGGTAGGGATTGTTGCTAACCAGCCGAAAGTGCTCGCCGGATGTCTCGACATCAACTCATCGGATAAGGCCACCAGGTTCGTGCGA
>CAYLVL010000057.1:1999-11145 GCA_964387135.1 uncultured Planctomycetota bacterium | reverse complement strand
ATCCTGAACGTGGCCTGGGTGTCATGGGTGCTCTCGACGAACTCCATCGTGTCCCTCACGTCGATCGGGAACTCGAACAGCGTGGGTGACTCGACCCAGACGTGAGAGATCTCGTCGAGCACGTTGCCGCCGGTCGCCTGCCAGTCACCGATGGTGAGGAGGAAGATGAGGTCGCCGCCGGCTACGTACTCGTCCACGTAGTACGGGATCTCCTCGTACTCCTCGATTTTCAGAAGGTAGGGCTCCTGGCAATTGGCCATCTCATCGTAAGCCTCGATCGGGTAGCGCGGCGCGTAGGCGGGATCGGGAAGCGACCAGCTTGCATCGACCGCGTACTTGAGCCGGAACATCGGCTGCAAGGTGGTATCAAACTGCATTCGATACCGCCGTGTTGATATGCCGTCCTGAGCGGGGAATGTCGCCCGTTGCGAGAGGTCCATCTGGTACATCGGCTGGGTCGGCTCCAGGAACGGAGTGTGCAGCTTGTAGGGGTTCACCGTGGTAGTGGAGTCGAATCCGCCATTGGCGAAGTGCCCCTCGGTATAGCCGAAGATGGTGTCGTACGTGGTGAACTCCACCTGGTTCCACCATCGGGTATATCCATCCGCATTGATGAGACGGGTGCCCTGAGGGAGGTAGTAATTGACATTGCCGTCGTACTTGCCCAGGTTTCCGCCGTCGCTCATTATGATGCCCCTGACATCGAAGCCTCGGAACCTGTATATGCCGGGGAAGGGATGCCGAAGCGTAATATCCATGGCGACAATACCATCGTCCAGGATGCACTCGTTCAGCACGAGGCTGACGCTGATCATCTGCATGGGAGCGATCGGCGGCTGAAGGAACCTCAGGACGTTGCAGGTAAAATCGGCCGATCTGACCGGGACCGTCTCAATATCCCCCGTATTGGGATCGATCGTGATATCCCACGTGCCCCAGGTCATGTGACCTGAGAAGTTGCTCGTGGCGCGGGAGGTATCCGCGCCTGCCGGTGTAACAGGACTGGACTCCCTTCCGCATCCGGCGAGCAGGAAGACGAACACACAAGCCAAAACGCATGTAGTAGTGGTTCGGGAGAGCATTACAATATCACCTCAAAGAGTACTGCGAGATCTTCTGAACATCAATATTTTATCATTAGCAGCAGAAAAAATCGCAAGTGGGCCTGAAAATGGAAAATGCGCAACTCCGAACTAAAAATAGCCGGAGATTATAATGTACAACATATCCGGCATGAATCCGTACTCGCTGATCATATCGCCCTCGTAGTGCTGAAAACCGGTCCTCAGGTCCGCCGAGTTGGAGAGAGAGTGCGATATGGAGACGTCCATGAACCAGGAATCGTCGCTCAGATTGGCCAGTCCCAGCACTCCCAGCGTGGTCAGGCCCCCGGGATTGTAGGTGCAGCTTGCCGCGCAGTACCACCGGGCCGGGTACATGCCGCCCTCAAGAATCGCCTCCGGATCGTATTCCTCCGGCCTGGTGCCGCCGGGGCCGTTGTAGAAGACCTCTCCCAGCAGATAGGTCGAGCTGTTGGGCGCGTAGTCGGTCTCGAAGGCCAGAAGCCACGGCTCGCCCCGATCCGAGTCCCTCCAGGACGCCTCGATACGTATCCCGATGTCGTTCACGTCACCGCTGGTCTCGAAAGCCGCGAAATCCTCTCCCCTGATCCGGCCGATCGACCATCCGGACTCGAAATCCCCTTGAGTATCATGGAATCTGGCCGCGAAAGCCTCGTTGCCCTTATCATCGAACCATGCGTACAGGATGTCCCAGCCCGCGACCGGGCCGGTGGGGATGCGGAGCCTGATCGCATCCGTGCCCGGCTGTTCCGGCACGAACGGGTCGCCCGGTCGGATGGGATTGAACATGTCCATGAAGGACATCGTTAAAGCGGTGCCCCACGCGAGTCGCTGTCTGCCGATATCCAGGGTGAAATCACTGGAGTTGCAGTTCAGGTCGAGCCGGTCAAGGGTGTGACTCGCGCTCCATGCGGGTTTGTCTTCGAGTGGCCAGCGGAGATCCAGATAGCCGTCCGACGACGTGGCATCCATTAGTGCGAGACCCTCGTAATAGGTGAAATCCACCTGATAAGCGAACTCGAGCTTCCAGTCGTCGGACAGCTCGTATCGCCCGTTCAAACGCAGGTTGGACTCGGAGAAAAGTGCCTCGTCGATGAAGGGTCGATGGAATGAGTACCCTCCGGCCCAGAAATACCGGCCGGTCATGAACAGGCCCTCCGGGAGGTCGTCACGCCACTCGGCGAGCGCCTGGTGGGGCAGGGAGAGGATCAGGCCTGCCAGGAAAGCAATTGTAATGGTTCTTCGAAGCAAGTTGCGAATCCTGTTTCGGAGGGCCAGCTAGACCGCGGCCTCTTCGACGATATCATCCTTCACGATGACGCCGTCCTCAAGCGTCGCGATCCTCTTCGCGCGCTCCATGACCCTCGGGTCGTGCGTTGAAAACAGAAATGTGACTCCTTCCTCACGGTTGAGCTTCTCCATGATGCTGAGCAGCGAATTGCCGGTAGTGGTGTCGAGATTCGCGGTAGGCTCGTCCGCGAGAATCAGTGCAGGACGGTCGGCTATTGCCCTGGCAACCGCCACACGCTGCTGCTGACCGCCCGACATCTCGTCCGGACGCTTGTTGGCCATATCCGCGATTTCGACCGCCTCAAGCAGCTCATCGGCTCTTTCCCGCGCATCATGCGTCGTCCAGCGCCGCAGCTGCAAGGCAAGCTCGATGTTCTCGCGCGCTGTTAGAACCGGGATAAGGTTGTAGGACTGGAAGATAAATCCGATTTTTTCGAGGCGGAGCATGGAAAGCCTTGTCAACGACCACCTGGTTATATCTTTGCCCTCGAAAAAGACCGTCCCGCTGGTTGCGGAGTCCAGACCTCCGATGATGTTGAGCATGGTGGTCTTGCCGCTTCCGGACGGTCCGACAACCGCGGTAAACTCACCCTCGACAAGCTTGAAATCCACGCCGCGCAGGGCATCGTACTCGATCTTCCCGGTCTTGTAGGTCTTCCAGACATCTTTCAGCTCGACAAGAGTCATGCTTTTCTCCTTGCTCAGATCACACGTGCCTCAAGGCCTCGACGGGCCTCAGCATCGCAGCCTTGATGGCGGGCCACAGGGCCGCGATTCCTGTCATGATGATAATGCCGATTATCACTATCAAGACGTCCGACCAGACAAGGTGCGGGTAGAGGTTGAAATCGAGATTCATCGACATGACCGCGCTCATGTCGCCCATAGCGCCGAAATTGAGCGGATACAGCGTGTTGATCCAGAAAGCGATCAATCCCGCTCCCAGACCTCCGAGCGCGCCGATGATGCCGACAATGAGCGATTCGATCATCACCAGCTGGAAAATCCCCCGGGGGCGCGTGCCCAGGCTCATCAGGATTCCGAATTCCCTGATACGCTCGAACACCGACATGAGGAACGTATTCATCACGCCCGCCGATACAATGACGAAGAATGCCGCGACCATCACGAACAAACCGGCCTTGTCGAGTGCTATGAATGCCTTGAGTCCGGGCTGAATCTCCTCCCAAGACTTGACTTCGAGTGCCCGTTCGTTACCCGCATCAAGTCCCCGCGAATGGAGTTCCTGCCTGATCTGCGTGACAGCGGCTTCGACGTCGGAATTCGTTCCCATCAGGGCGGTCACTTCATGGACCGCGTTCTGGAAAATTTCCACATCGGTTGCCATCACCGGCCTGAGGGTATCAATCGGAACATATCCAACCGATTTGTCCATCTCGCCCATTCCGGTTGTGAAAATTCCGCGGACGAAATAAACCGCGTAGCCAACGTCGCCGGTGAACCCCTGAATCGTAAGGAACAGTCGGTCGCCGGGCTCGACGTCAAGTTTCTGAGCCATGCCGGAGCCAATAACAATGGGCGGTTCGCGTTCATCTTCGATTGTCTCCGGCAGCCATTCGCCCTCGATGATTTTTTCATCCAGCACCGAGATAGTGGTTTCACCGACAGGCTCGACCCCGACAATCGCGGAGCCCTGCGATGCGTTCCCGTGGCTGATCAATCCGAAGGCGTTCAGACGGGTGCTGACACCCTGGATACCGGGAATGTTGCGAACTACCTCTACAACAGGCGCGGGATCAAGTATGGTTTTTTCGACTGCCCTGTTTTCCTGGTAACCCTCAGCATGGACCTGGAGAGATCCAAGCCCCAGGGTGAGGGACTGGCGGATCATCTCCTGGTATGTTCCATCGGCGAACGTGACTATCCATACGTTCAGTCCGACAGTGATGATCATGGTCGCGAGAGTTATTGCGGTACGACGGGAGTTCCGCCAGATGTTTCTCCACGCTATTCTCAAAATCAGGGTGTGCATTTTCAGGCCTTAGATGTTATCAGGATTCTCAAGTGTCGGGAGAGTGAACATGTCGTCCGGGATCTCGATGTCAAACTCGGCTTCGATATACCTCATCTCGGTGTAGTGGCCCTCTTTGTCCAACGGGACCATCCGCATCGTGGTCGGAATCACACGATCGTACAGGAAATCGAAGTCGGAAAAGATCATGTACCGTGCAAGTCCGCCGTCGTCATCGTAATATTCCTGTCGAACCGGAAGGAGGTCTTCAGTCCTCAGGAATGTGCGAATGGTGAGCCAGGGGACGGGTGTTGACGGGTCGGCCGTCATCAGGATGGAGTAGCACCGAATCCCGTCGATTTCCTCGATTCCCTCAAGCTCGTGCTCGTAGTCGTTCACGAGGCTTGCGTCCCTGACCACATCGTCATTCGTGAAATCGCTGCCCATCCAGGATTGCATCATCATCGCGGGCGGGATATGCACGGTCTCATCGAACGCAAAGATGTAGTTCCAGAGGTTATTTTCGATCTTCAGCGTGCCGTTGCCGCGATCGCGTGCAGGACTGAGTACCCGGATCAGGAACCTTTCCTCTCCCTTTTCCCACCATTCCATGGTGATCATTCGATCCCAGTCGGGAGTGACGACCTGCATCTCCATAACACCGTGGGAAGTTTCACCGCGGGCGAGATCCATGTAGTAGTCGATCATCTCCTTCGCGGTCATGCCCTCGCCGAGACCCTCCGTGCCGACGGGCTCGGAAGAAGCGGAGGTGGTGTCGGTCGAATCGGTTTGCCGGGCCGATGCAAATCCGCTGAGCAGGAGAATCATGAACATCATCAATGGGAAAGCTCTGAGTTTCATTTCGGATTTTCCTCCTTTGGCAGCCAGCCACGGAATACCAGCTTCACCTGCTCCCTGATGGTGTCGACAAGCTGATTCTCTTCCAGCTCATTGCCAAGGTACGCCATCGAGACCATTGTCATGACCCCGTAAAGCGTCATTGCAGCATTCTGGACGGGAAGATCGGCCGCAATTTGCCCCTGTTGCTGGTAATTCCTCAGAAGATCCGCGATCTGATCGATAAGCTCATAATCCAGCCGCGCCATTTCCTTGCCGATCGAGTCGATTTCCTCGAATGAAGCGATCAGAATCTGCCGTACGAGGCTGCGATCGTGCTTGAGGAAGCTCTCGCAGCAGCCCCACATCAGCGCGACCACGGTTTCTTCGGGATTGTCGCCCGCCCGGTCGATGATCTCCTTGCCGACGCGGGCTATGTGCTCGTGCTCCCGGGATGCGTACGCCAGCAGGAGACCTCGTTTGGACCCGAAATAGTTATAGACCGTGCCGACTCCCACAACCGCTCTCTCGGCGATCTCCTCGATGGTCGTCGCGTTGTAGCCCTTCTCGGCGAAGAGCTCTATCGCGCTCTGGAGGATTTCTTCCTTCGTCCTGGCCTTCTTTTTCTCTCGCAAGCCTGCCATTGAATTCCCCATAAAAATAAAGGACGCCGGAAACTCGAACGCCTTCAAGTTTATACCACATTCACCTTTGGCCGTCAAGGAGGAGAAGGCGAAGAAATCGATGTACAACCTCTTATCGGGAGATATTCATGAGAATAACAGGTTGAAAACCCTGAAATCCCGGGGCATAGACCATCTCTTCCATGATCGAGTCACGCATCTGAGGCTTGACTGCATCGGACAGCACGAGATCGACACTGCTGCCGAACAGGCTTTCAAGAAGGTCCTTCAGGTCCATGTACGCATCGAAGGTCTTCTTTTCAAACTCGACCGGGAGATCGATGTCGCTGGACTCCGTCTGATCCCCGCGTGCGTACGACCCGAAAACGCCTATGCGCCTGACGCCGAGGCCAGCAATAGCTTCCCGGTTCTCGTGGATTATCCTGAGTATCTCTTCTCCGGCAGGGACCATGCATTGAATTGAACCACCTTCTGCAATCCCAGCTTAGTATCTACTGCATGAGCAGGGCTGTCAATGGGCTGGAATCCGGACCGGTATAAAACCTGCGCGCCACCGCATGAATTCCGGTCGACCGGTAATTGTGTAACGTGCAGGCTGCGCTCGCCATGCGTCTTAAGAGGGATTAACAATGTTTTGACATGACTGTTTAACCTCTGTTATACTCCCCGCTGCCTTGGGCAGCAGAGACGCGCCGTCGCAGGGGATTTACCCTGCGTCTTCGCGTCCAATATGCCGAACGGATTGGCTGTATGCTCTATTCCTAATCTCCCGGTGGTAGCAAAGGAGTCGATTGGTGGACATTTCCCCGGAACACAAAATGGTGCGCGAGATGGCGCGGGATTTCGCGCGCAACGAGCTTGCCCCGAAGGCATCGGAGATGGACGAGAAGGGCGAGTTCGACATGGAGATCATGTCGCAGATGGCAGAGCTGGGATTCTGGGGAATTCCCTGGCCGGAGGAGTACGGCGGGGCGGGTATGGACGTGATGAGTTACATCATCGCGGTCGAGGAATTAAGCCGCATTTGCGGCTCGACCGGCATCACTCTCGCCGCTCACACATCGCTGGGCACTTATCCCATCTTCGCATTCGGCACCGATGAGCAGAAGAAGAAATATCTTCCTCCATTGTGCAAAGGCGAGTACCTTGGCGGGATGAGCCTGACCGAGCCGGACGCAGGATCGGATGCGGGCGCGACCAAAGCGACGGCGGTACGCGACGGCGACGACTGGATTCTTAACGGCACGAAGACATTCTGCACCAACGGCGCGCACGCGGGAACGTTCATAGTGGCCACCAGCACCGATCCGCCCGCCAAGACCCGGGGGATAACGGCGTTCATTGTCGAGAGAGACACGCCGGGATTCAGGATTGGCAAGCATGAAGACAAGATGGGGCTCCGGGGCTCGTCGACGACCGAGCTTGTATTCGAGGACTGCCGTGTCCCCGATAGCCAGAGGCTGGGAGAGGTCAACAAGGGCTTCAAGATATTCATGAAGACGCTCGACGGGGGCCGGATATCGATCGGTGCGCTTGCGCTTGGAGTCGGACAGGGGGCGTTCGACGAGGCGCTGAAGTACGCGCAGGAAAGAGAGCAGTTCGACCAGCCGATTATCAGCTTCCAGGGAGTACAGTGGATGCTTGCTGACTCGGCGACGAAGCTGGAGGCGGCGAGACATCTGGTGTATCACGCGGCGAGGCTGTACTCGCGTGGGGAGGATTTCCACCGGGAGGCGGCATTCGCGAAATTGTTTGCCGCGATCACGTGCCGGGAGGTCTGCAACGACGCGGTGCAGATACACGGCGGTTACGGTTACATCAAGGAATTTCCGGTGGAGAGGATGTATCGCGACGCGAAGCTGATGGAGATCGGGGAGGGCACGAACGAGGTGCATAGGCTGGTAATCGCGAGGAGCCTGGTGAAGAAGGGGTACCCCAGGCACGATTTCGAAGGCTGAGTTGAAAACAGATCGGACGGAGTATGGTCCGGACGTGCAATACAAGAACCAACCTGAATCGCCCCGCATAAGGGGGTGAAGTTCAGGGAAGAAAGCGAGGATGTTATGACCGACGTTGGCATTGTCGGATACGGTGCCTCGATACCAAGGCGCCGTATCAAGGTGGAGGAGATCGCCAAGGTCTGGGGCGCGGACGCGGGGAGTATCAAGCGCGGCCTCATGCTGACCGAAAAGAGCGTCCCGGCGGGCGATCAGGACACGATCACGCTGTCGGTAGAGGCGGCCAAACGGGCTCTGAAGCGCGCGGGGATTGACCCTCAGCGGATCGGCTCAATTTACATCGGCTCCGAGTCGCACCCGTACGCCGTGAAGCCGTCGGGAACGGTGGTCGCGGAGGCGATCGGGGCTGTGCCGGAGTGTCACTGCGCTGATTTCGAGTTCGCCTGCAAGGCGGGCAGCGAGGGTATGTTCGTGGCCTTTTCTGAAGTGAAAGCAGGGACGGTGGAGTACTCACTGGCTATCGGCGCCGATACCAGCCAGGGCGCGCCGGGCGACGCGCTCGAGTACTCGGCGGCCGCAGGTGCGGCAGCATTTATCTTCGGCAGGGAGAACCTCTGCGCGATCTGCACCCACACCTACTCGTACATGACCGACACCCCGGACTTCTGGCGCCGCGAATACCAGCACTACCCGCAGCACGGCGGCAGATACACCGGCGAGCCGGCCTACTTCAAGCACGTACTGGGTGCAGGCAGGGGCATCATGAGCCAGGCGGGATTGACGCCTGACCAGATAGACTGGTTCGTCGCCCATCAGCCGAACGGCAAGTTTCCTCTCCGGGCCGGGAAAGCGCTTGGATTCCCGAAGGAGAAGATCGAGCCCGGATGGCTGGTTCCCAAGCTGGGCAACACCTACTCGGGCGCGAGCCCGATCGGGTTCACGGCCACGCTGGATATAGCCCAGCCCGGCGACAAAATCCTGATGGTCAGTTACGGCTCGGGAGCGGGTTCCGACGCGTTCATTTTCGAGGTCACCGAGCGGATCAACGAGATCCGGGACCTCGTCGAGCATACCCGCTTCCAGCTTGAGCATAGTCCCATTTACCTCGATTACGGAAATTACGCCAAGCACAGGGGCAAAATACTGAAAAGCACATGACGGAGGCTTTCAACCATGCGAGATGTAGCTGTTGTTGGAATAGGAATGAACAAGTGGGGCGAGCTTTGGGAGAAAGACCTCCGCGACCTGTACGTGGAGGCGGCACTGCTCGCCATTGAGGACGCCGGTGTCGATCATGTCGACAGCATGTATGTCGGCTGTATGACATCGGGCCTGTTCAACTGCCAGGAGCACCTCGGCAGCG
>CAYLVL010000057.1:0-1989 GCA_964387135.1 uncultured Planctomycetota bacterium | reverse complement strand
CGTGTCGAGTCGGCCTGCGCGTCGGGCGGAATCGCGGTGCGGCTGGGGTTCATGGAGGTGGCAGCGGGATTCTCCGACATCGTCCTCGCGGGCGGTGTGGAGAAGATGACAGACGTGTCGGGCGACGGGGCGACGTTCGCGCTCGCCACCGCCTGCGACCAGGAATGGGAAGCCTACAACGGCATCACGTTTCCCGGCCTGTACGCGATGATGGCCCGGGCGCACATGGCGAAGTACGGCACGACCAGGGAGCAGTTGGCGATGGTATCGGTCAAGAACCACGCCAACGGCATGAAGAATCCTCTCGCGCAGTATCACGTCAAGGTGACGGTCGACGATGTGATCAACTCGACCAAGGTGGCCGAGCCTTTGAACATTTTCGACTGCTCGCCCATCACCGACGGCGCCGCGTGCGTGATTCTGACCACGGTGGAGAAGGCGAAGGAGCTTGGCAAGCCGATCATCAGGATCATCGGCGCAGGTCAGGCCACAAGCACCATTGCGCTTCACTCGCGGGCCGACCTCGCGTCCATCGACTCGGCGAAGCACGCGGGCGACATGGCCTACAAGATGGCCGGGAAGACGCCGGATGATATCGATCTTGCCGAGGTCCACGACTGCTTCACTATCGCCGAGCTCGTGGTAATTGAGGAGCTCGGCTTCGTGGAGAGAGGCAAGAGCGGACCCGCGGTAGAGGCCGGAGAGACCGAGATCGGAGGACGAATCCCGATCAACACGTCGGGAGGACTCAAAAGCAAGGGCCACCCGGTGGGCGCCACCGGTGCTGCGCAGATATACGCTCTCACGGAGCAGCTTCGAGGCGCAGCAGGCGAGCGCCAGGTCGAGGGCGCGAAGGTCGGACTGGCTCAGAACATGGGCGGCTCCGGCGGCAGTTCTGTAGTAACGATACTGGAGGCGATGTCATGAGCTTCGAAAGCGTAACACCGGCAAGATACGCGAGGTTCATACCTCAGAGATATCGACTTGAGGCGGGCTACTGCGGGAAGTGCGACAAGTACCACTTCCCGCCCCGGCAGATATGTTCCTGCGGCAACACGGAGATGGAGATCAGGCGGCTCCCGGACGAGGGCGAGCTGCTGACGTTCACCATCATCCACACTCCGGGAAGCCAGTTCCAGGACCAGAGACCGTTCGCTGTAGGCATCGTGGAGCTCGCGCCCGGCGCCAGGATCACAACCCAGATCGCCGACACCCCCTTCGAGGAGATCAAGATCGGCATGAAGGTGAAGATTGAGTTCCGCAGGATTCAGAGTGTCGGCGAGGGCGGCGTACTGGCATACGGCTACAAGGTAGTTTCGATGTAGGAAACCGGCCCGGCGTATCGGGCATCATTGCTGAGTTCAATCGGGACCTAAAGCCCCCGGCTGTCGATGCCGGGCGGTTTTTGGTGTATTCTTGTCTGTCCCGCCGACAAGGCGGAGCGGAGCGAGACCGGGATTTCCTAGCCATGTTCAGGATTGAGTCCAGGATCAGAACTTCCTCCGAGGAGTTCAAGGAAAACTTCGAGCACAACAGGCGCCTTGTGAAGGAGCTCAAGGAGCGCATGGAGGAGGTAAAGAAGGGAGGACCGGAGCATCATCGCCGGCGGCATCTCGATCGTGGAAAGATGCTGGTGAGGGATCGGATCAGGGCTCTTCTGGATCCGGGAAGCCCGTTCCTGGAATTCTCGACGCTGGCCGCGTGGGATCAGTACGACAATGAGTCTCCCGGAGCGGGCATGGTGACCGGTGTCGGACGTGTGCACGGCCGCGAGATCCTGATTGTCGCCAATGACGCCACGGTCAAGGGCGGCACGTACTTCCCGATGACCATCAAGAAGCACGTGCGCGCGCAGGAGATCGCGATGGACAATCACCTGCCGTGCGTCTACCTCGTCGACTCCGGCGGCATTTTCCTTCCCCTTCAGACCGGAACATTCCCCGACAAGGACCACTTCGGCAGGATTTTCTACAACCAGGCGCGGATGTC
>CAYLVL010000056.1:241-11155 GCA_964387135.1 uncultured Planctomycetota bacterium | reverse complement strand
GAACGGCTCCGCGCGATTCGCAGAGATCAGGAAATCGTCCGGTATCGAATATGGCGGCTCACCATCGGGCAGTTCCCACGACGCAACTACGGCGTACTGGAACGACACTTCCGGCATTCCACCTGCAAACGGGAACCTCAGCTCGTATCTCCGCGTGTTGATTCCGGGAGTGAACGTGCCCCTGAAGGGAGGGTTAAGCGGGTCCTGGAAAAAGCTCGTGAGGTCCTCCAGCGGGTCCAGTCCGTCGCAGAAGTACTTGTATGGGCTCACGGTTGCGCTGAAACCCGCGCCCCTCGTGCCCAGCGCTCCCTCGACGAATCCCAGCACACTCGGGGAAGTGAATTCAGTCGGGTTATACCATCGAGTGAAGCCGTCAGGATTCAGCAGAACCGCGGTGCCGTTGCCGGTGGCCCATCTGGACGACGGATCGAGTGCGCCCGCACGGTCGCCGTGATGGATGAACACCCCTATCACGTCGAAACCGGTGTACTTATCCAATCCCGGAAACGGGTGAGTAAGGCTCACATCGACATCAAGCCTTCCCTGGGACAGGAAATCTGACGCGTCGATAATATTGATCCCGAGGTTAGTGGTGGATCCGAGGGGCGGCTGAAGAAAGACCGTCACGTTGCATGTGAACTGCCCTGATCTGACCGGGATGATGTCGACTTGCCCATCGACCGGATCAATCGTGACATCCCAGTAGCCCCATAAATGGGTCGATGCGGCTCTGTCCGACTCCTGAAGACCTGGGGATTCGAGAGATGCGGGCGAAATCGGATCGCCTGTCGATGCACATGCGGACAGGGAAGTCAGCAGCGCAAGAACGGCGACTACCAGGAAAAACCTATTGGACATATGGACAACCTCCGGGGTTCACCTTTGCGATGCCTGTGATCAAGAGTGAGACACAATGTTAGATGATAATCCCTGCCGTATCAATCGGGCGAGTGCGGCGATAACGCCGATTTACCGGCCCATCGCCCGGATATTCGCCGGCGACCGGGTCGCATCTAAATCAATGGCTCTAGTGGGGCCCGTGTTATATACTTTCTTCAGACCAATTGATCAGGGGATTCCAATGGGCTCATGCCGATCAATCGCAATCGCCGCCGCGATTCTCTTCATCGCCTGGCTGGGTCTGAGCTGCTCATCGGGTGACTCACCTTTAGCGCCTGGAATCGACGCAGCGGGTGACATCGCCCGGCCTCGAACCAGACAGGCTCAGGCGCGCGAGTGTTTGTGGGGCATCTACGACATCGCTGTCGATCCCGTTTCAGGATCGGTCGATGTAGTCCCGCTCAGATGCGCCGGGTTCGAGGCGAATGTCACCCGGTTTCTCGGACCGCCTATCGCTCCGATGGAAATGCTGACGATCTCGGTTCACCCGGACACCGATTTTCCCAATGGATACGTGGTACTGGATGTCAGCGCAAGGCATCCGTTCCCGGGATCGAATTTCCGGGGATTCGATGTCCTGGGCGTATTCATGGCCGCCGAGGGCGGGTATGTGAGCGAATGGGATTCGGCCCTGACTTGGCCGTCGGTCGATCAGGCCAGGCTCTTGAACGCGGACGGTTACACCCGCTGGTGGAACATGGTGGAGTTCACGACATACGGGACGATCTTCGGCTATACGGAAGGCAGCCGGGCGGTGCATGGTTTCGACTCGACATGCACATTGAACCCGTTCAAATACTTCGCGACCGGCCTCGATGCCGAGGATCCGTTCGATCTCGAACATCTGATGATGACCGATCGCGGCAGCTTCGATCCGTCCAGTCCCGGTATCCAGACGCGGCGTTACGAAATCCAGTTCCCGATCGTGGATGACAAGCCCGACTGGCGATTCAAGTACGCGATTACATCGAGCTACTACGGACCCAATCCCGGAGCGCCTGCACCGGCTCCGACCGAGGAATTCCCGCTCACGGCCAATCGTGCGGAGGTCGTGCAGATCGACATCATAGACGCAGGCAGTACCGCGTTCTGGGAAAACGAGACAACCTACGGCGGCGACCTGAGCTTCAATCTTCACATCACCGACTGGCAGGGCCTCAAGGATGCGATGGGGCCTACGACCGAGGTGGCGGGCATTTACGCGGAGTCGCCGACCCTCTTCAATGGCGTGGTCAACCTGCTCGATACCGGGGGGATTGTCTGGGAGCCGCCCACTCCCACGATGGACGTTCTCGGGTGCCATATCCCGAATGTCACGCCCACTTCCCGTGAAAACCAGCAGGTTCTCATAATTGCGACAAGCGTCGAGCCGACCGACTACTCGCCCCAACTGCCCGGTATCAGCGGATTCGATTACCCCGAGGATGCCGTCCTTGCCGCGTTCACGATCTGGGAAGTGGAGATCGCGTCGACAGGTCCGCAGGGGGACCCCTGCGAACCCGGCCCGACCCTTATCTGCTCCGGCGACGGCAACATCTTCGTTGACTCGTACGTGACCAGGGACGACAACGAGCAATTCTTCCGGAACATCATCAACTTCGACTACGGCGGACCAAACTCGTATAACACCATAGTCAAGTACTACACCGGCCACGGCGGGGATCACAATGCGTCGCCGATAAACATCGAAATCAAACGAATTGTCGAGGATGAGGGCTTCACGCTTGTCGATACTGCCGAGGAGCCGATCGACACAACCGGGTGCCGAATCATCTTTGTATGCCTGCCGGGGAAATCCGGCGGGACTCCGTTTACGGAGCTGGAATACGAATCGTTGCGAACGTTCATCGATGAAGGCGGACGCATTGTGTTGACGCAGGAATACTCCGATGGTCCCGCTACGCGTCAGGTCGGCAACGACTTCCTTGACGGCCTGCACAGCACGCTGGAAAGGCTTGACACCAGCACAACCTATCAGCTTCACGTAGCGCCGAATGAGTGCGAGGCGATCACGCATGACGTGGGGCAGGTCTATAATCCGGCGTACACGAGCTTTGAACTCGGGGCAGGGGACATGAGCTTTGTCGACGACCCCAACACCGACTGGCACGTTGTGGTAGGGGACTGGCTGTAGGGTAGAGGAGCGCGGGCTTTCCAGTCCGCATCTTCCACAACATTGATCCTTGCACGCATCATGACATGGTATGCGCAGGATGCGCATGCTGCGTTCGGCTTCAGTTGCCGATCGCCATTATGTCCGATCCGTAGCCGACTTGTGGCGGACTGTCCTCCCCATCAGCGGGTGATGTCTGCCGTACAAACCGCTCGAGAGTGCTTCCTGAAGTGCTCAATCGAACGTGGGGGGGGGAAATGAATAAACCCCAACCCCTGCCCGGCGAACCCGGGTCGGGGATTGGATACGAGCAGCAGTTTCAGGAGGAGACTGTCTGGAATGGGATTCAATCATCCCCTCCGGGTCGACGCGGTTGTCCTCAGGCGGCTCGTCGCCGTTGTCGGGCGACTCGGCTTCGTCCCCTTCGGATGGAAGGCGTGGAGATGTCGGACCGTCTCCTCCGCTGCACGCCTGCACGATGCCGAAAAGCGGAAGCGCCATTGTAAGCATCACGATTATGCCGTCAGTGATTCGGAATCGCATGATTGCTCCCTCCACATTGAGCATCATTACAAAATGCCACTGAATGCTGCTTCACATTCTCCTACGCCTGCGAGTGTCCGCGCCGGCCATAAGCCTCGTGAGAGCTCCCGGGGAATTCGACGGGCCCTCGGCGGGGAGCCGACTTCGCCTGCCGATGCCGGCTCCCGCGTGCCCTCCAAAGCCCCGGGGGTTCGCACGACCCCTTGCGCGGTTCGGAATACCTTCACTCCCGATGGGAAGAAGATCCCGAAGTTGTCGACTCGGTCCGCCGCTGGCTTGGAAACCGGGAGACACAACCAGGTCACGCCCGGGAAGGCGGCGCGAGTCTTCTGTCGGCCTGCACATGTGGGAACGCGGGGTGTGAGTGGATTCGGGGGGATACGATAACAAATGAGGTGCGACACCCGAATCGCTGTTATGTCCGCGCTCCCTCCGACGGTTCGTCCGCCCGCTGATCGGTTGTTCCGATCGGGCGTGCGCTCCGCGTTTGCAGGGTCGCGCAAATCCAGTTGTTCGGATCAGGGGGATCGGACCTGAATAGCCCGCGACGGAGATTCCCGATCCGCACTTGCCCCGAAATCTCTACGGGGGTCTCCGCCGCAACGCATCCCAACTCTACCATAAAAAAGCATTAAATCAAGGGCATGCGGTGATATTTTCGGAATCGCTTCCGACGTCTGATAATATCCGGCTCCATGAGTCCGCGTCATTACCGTCGGTTGAGCTGATCGAGGTAGGCGCGTGCGTCGGGATGCCCGGGATCGATCGCGAGCGCGCGCTCGAAGCACTGCCTGGCCAGCTCAGGCTGATCCATGTCCATGTGAAGCAGTCCGAGAAAAAAATAGACTTCCGCGTTTTCCTCGTCTATCTCAAGCGCGTCCATGAGCAGGTCCCTGGCTTCCGTGGTAAGCCCGTCTTCATATTTCATCCTGGCAAGGGCAAGGACGGCGCGCAGGTTTCCGCGATCCACCTTTATGGCTTCCTCAAGAAACCACCCGGCCTTGCTCCGGTCAAGATTCATGGCCAGCTGGGCCGTTGTATAAAGGTTGTGGGACAGCCTGGTGATGATGAAATCCTCTTCGCCGGTGACTCTCTCCCGGTACGTGTAAACATTTCGGAAGTCCTTGAGCAGGCGCTGCCATGCCTGCTGCGCCTGAAGCAGGTCGGCAAGATCATACAGGGCCAGCGGCGACGGTGTCCTTGCCTGGTATACGGGTCCTCTCGGGAAGACCGGGAACGAGAACATCTCGAAGTCGTAGGGAGGAATTCCGTAGAATGAGAAATAGACCTCTCTGCCTCGCTCCAGGTTGGCGGTGACGAATGAGTCTATCGCGCCCTCGGTGGTCAGGAACGCAGTCTCACCTATTCGAGTTCCCTCGAAGATATCCGGGTGTTTCTCGCGCAGCTCGTCGATGTACCATCCGCCCCATGTATCGGTGCCGGGATAAATGGGGAGGTCGGCCAGCACCGGGATTACGTCGGTCCTTAACCCTTCCACTTTCTGGAGATACCAGAGAGTGAAGATGTCGTCCCAGTTGACCATAAGGATGGCTTGGGGAGGGCATGCTGCAAGCAGTGCAGTACCGTAATCCCTTGCATAGTAGTCATCGGAGCGATCGGCGGCGGGTCGATTCTGATAGAACTGGTATTCGGGAATAAGGACGAGGATGAGTATCACCAGGCCGAGGAGAATCGGGCGTCTCTTTTCGCCGAAAGCCTTCAGGAACTGGATCAGCCACTCGCGTATGCCGGTGGCCATGAATACCGCAAAGACCAGGAAGACCGGCAGATAGTAGACGCCGACTATGACCATCTCCTGCCGCGACGGCCTGGAAACGAAGATGATCGCCGCCACGTTGAGGATCATGAAAAGGATAAAGACCCTGGCCATTCGCCAGCCGGTGGAGATTCCCTTGTATATGCCCCAGATACCGAAAGCCCAGATGATGGGGATGGGCCAGGGTCCGCTTTGGGTGAAAATAACCGGGCTGAACTGAACCGTCCATAGATAGAGGACGTAGATGAAATGCTCCCATCTGCTCCCCTGAGATACCTGCGATCCCGCGGGCTTGAAAACGGTCTCCAGGAAGGCGCCGAATGTCTCGGGATTGCCCCAGTTCAACGGCGGATCGGCGGCGGCGCGAATGGGCAGGTAGAGATAAACCAGAAGTCCGATTCCATAGAGCAGTGCGAGCGTAAGCCAGAATCCGACGGACTTCTTCAGCCCTTTGCCGAACAGCCACAACATGTAGATTCCGGTGGGAAGCAGAAGCACCGATAACTGATGGTTGGCGACTGCGATTCCCGATGTAAACGCGCCCAGAAACAGCCAGATATCATATCTTTTCTCAATCCATCGGCAGAGGAAATAAAGAGCGAGGGCGGTCAGGAATGTGTTCAGGCTGTAGACTTCCGCCACCACCGCCTGCGACCAGAATATGGGACTGAAAGCGTATGCGAGGCTGATTGAGAAACTGAGATACGGGGTCCGGGTGAAGTGATAGATGATCAGGTAGAGAACGACAACCGTGCCGATGGAGAAGGCGGCGCTCATCAGGTTGAGCCTGAAGGCTATGTCCGCGCCTATGGGAAGATGGGTGAAGATCCATCCGATGAGGCAGTAGAGAGGGTAGCCGGGGGAATGTGGGATGCCGAGGAAGTAGGAGGCGACCGTCAGCTCTCCGCTGTCTCCCACATACACTGTGGGACAGATGGTCAGCCCGTAGGCTACGGCGGCAAGAATGATGGTGAGCGGCAGAAAGAAGTACTGCTCGCGCTTGCCTTCGGAAATGAGAGGCGCCGAAGGCCGGGGCTTGCTGCGTTTCTTGCGTTTTCGCGTCACCCTTTGTTCTGTCCTGAACTCCGACTTGGCTCTAAATGGATCGGGCGAGACTTACTGATTCGCCGACCTCCTTGAAACGCGCTCCTTGTCACTCGCCTGGGATTTCCTGACGTCTCGCCGACGACTACCCCAACCTCCCGTAACTTGGTCAGCCTAGTAATACCGGATTACGCCCGCCAACTCACAACCAGCATTAGCAGTTTAGCCGGAAACCGCTCTTTCGTCCAGCATGAACGACGATCAGGAGATCCTTTCGCTGGCTCTTTTCGCACGCTCGACCGCTTCCGCCGTCCATGATCGATCGAAATCGTTGTGCGTGACCATGCGCACGAGGTTTCTGCCCATGAAGGTCACCAGAAGCCCCTCCTCCTGCGCGACGGCTGCGAAATCAAACGCGTTCCCGGAAGCGCAGTCGGGGAGGGTGAAGATGCAGATGTTGGTCTGAACGGAGTCCGGATCGATCACGAGTGCTCCCGACTCGCTGATCATCCGGGCAAGCTCTCTTGCGTTCTCGTGGTCTTCCGAAAGACGGTCGATCATCTGCCGCATGCTCACGATTCCGCAGGCGGCCAGAACACCCGCCTGTCTCAAGCCGCCGCCGAAGCGCTTCCGGAACCGTCGCGCCTTCTCGATGAATTCCTTCCTTCCGCAGAGCATACTGCCTGCGGGACTTGCCAGGCCCTTCGACAGGCAGAACATCAGTGAGTCGACCTCCGCGGCATAGTCAGGCACCGGCGTTCCTGATGCGACCGATGCGTTGAAGATTCTTGCCCCGTCCAGATGTACAGGAACGTTCCTGTCATGCGCGAGCTCAGCCAGAGTGTTGATATCTTCGGGCGATGTTATTCGACCCCCGCGACGGTTGTGGGTATTCTCAAGGCACAGAAGTCCCGTGCCGGGAGTGTGCATCGTCTCCTCCCTGATGTTTTCTTCGACATCCTCCAACTTCGGGTGTCCCTCGTCGTCCGGAAGTGTTCTCACCTGGCACAGTGAATTCCAGCCGATACCGCCGAGCTCGTAGTTGACCATGTGCGACCAGTCGCCCGCGATCACCTCCTGCCCGGGGTGGGTGTGGGTAGCCACCGCGACCTGGTTGGCCATCGTTCCGGTCGGGCACCAGAGACTCGCTTCCATTCCGACCATCTCGGCTGCGAGCTTTTCCAGCTCGATAACACTCGGGTCGTCGCCGAACACATCGTCACCCACATCGCATGTCGCCATCGCCTCGCGCATCGCGGGCGTGGGTCTGGTGACAGTGTCGCTTCTGAGATCAATGATTTCGGGTGCGGTCATTGTTGCGTCTCCCATAATGAGAATCGGGAAGGCAATTATAGCGCGCCGCTCTGATACAGGCTTTACGTGTGGGAGACCTGCTGGAATGCCTAGTAAACAACCAGCGCGAATTCGTCGCAGATCAGCGGGTACTGAGG
Organism: uncultured Planctomycetota bacterium; assembly: GCA_964387135.1. Taxonomy (GTDB): domain Bacteria; phylum JAJVIF01; class JAJVIF01; order JAPKYR01; family JAPKYR01; genus CAYLVL01. The sequence goes on along the minus strand of CAYLVL010000056.1, from coordinate 3,327 downwards.
CGGGTTGATGACGTACTGAGTGACACCGCTCTCTGCGCCTGCGAAGCATACCCCTACATACAGGTGATCTTCATCGATCATCTTCGGGATGGAGTATCTTGATAATTCGAACTCGCCGCTCAGCGTTCCGCTCCAGCCGTTGGTGGGGTCGTCTCCCTCTCCTGCACCGCCGTTCCAGCGCCAGTACATGCCGTCGATGTCCATGTCGTTCATCTCATCGCCGGAGATGTAGTCGCTCGCGTGATCGACAAGGTCGATGTTGTAGTCGTAGATGATCGTGTAGTCCAGGAGAGGATTGGTGGGATGTTTGAGCCACTGATCGATGATGGCAGGATCCTGGATTTCAGGGGTGGAGCAGACGGAGTACCCGTAATCCTCAGGGATATCGACCGCTCGATTGTGCGCGAACTCAAAGAAGCAGGTGTCGATGTCGTCTATTTCGGGCAGTTCGGGAGATACGCAGTAGGCGGTTGCATGGCGGTAGAACGAGTAGTCGGGTGACAGCAGCAGCGCTCCGGAGTTCTCGACTCCAAGATTGCCTGCCACGCCGGTATTGCCGACAAGGAAGCGGTTTCTGATCCTGTTGTAGCGCCTTCGCCACTCGTTCTGGCCTTCGGGATCGGACGGGTAGTAATCGAAACCTGAGAAATCGATGAAGACGCGTTCGGATGGGCCGGAATCGGTCTCCGGCTCATCAACGATGCCTCTTGCCACCACGTACAGCATCCACTGACCGAGAACCTCGGAGTCCACGATGTCGTGCTGGTATGTCGATCCGGTCACCACTCCGTCGGGTGCGGGCTCGAATTCCAGGGGACCATCGCTCTCGTACGGGTCGGTCGACCAGTAGACATGGTACTCCGATGCGTTCTCCATCAGGTCCCAGTTGAGCGTGAATCCGGCCAGTTTGCCGCTTGTCTTGCGAACCACATCTCCGGTGACATTGGTCGGGGGATCGGGAATGGGAACAGCGGGGGAGATGTTCTGGGTGTAGATTGCATAGCCTGCGAGCGGCTTGGCCGGAGCCGGTGCGCCGAATCCCTGATTATAGGTGCCTTCAGCGGCTATAGCGTGGACGAGAATCTCCTGGTGCTGGAGGCCCTTCGGGTCCACGTCCTCGATCAACACGTCGAACGTCGCCCTGTCTTCGCTCTGACTGGTCAGATCGTCCTCATCGAGAACAACGGGATTCGGGAAAAGCGTGGAGCTTTCAAGAACAACCCGGTCAAGCTCGCCCATCGCTCCGAGCGGATTGGCGCTTCCGCCGTAATCATACACATTGATCCTGAGGTTAAGGTCGCCGCCTGAGTAGCCGGTATCGGAGTCATACCATGCTGTCGAACCGATGTCCTCTACGGTGATCAGATAAGGCTCGGGCTGGTTGGCTTCGGGCGGGAAATCCGGAGCGTATGATCCCTGCGGCTCCCAGCATGCGTCGACGGCGTAGTTGAAGACAATTGACGGGCTGCCGCCGACCGTCTGGAACCGGATCACATAGTTTCGGGTGTTTGTCGATGCGGGCGAGAATCTGTTGCGGAACGGCGGATCGGGCGGGAATTCCTCATCCTCGCGCAGATGGTCTGCGAAGTACTTGAACGGATTCAGCGTGCTTCTGAAGGTCGAGTTATTACCGAGAACACCCGGAGTGTAGCCGAACAGCCCCTCCTGGGGGAACTCGAACTGATTCCACCATCGCGTCCAGCCGTCCGGATTCAGAATCCTCGTCTCGTTGAAGTTGGAGTACCTGAGCGTCGAGTCGTACTTGCTTGCGACTGTGCCGTTGGTGATGAGAATTCCCTTGACATCGAATCCCGCGAGTGAGGTGTCGGTAAACGGGTGGGTGATGCTGACATTCAGATCGAAAATCCCGGTACCCATGTCGAAGCTGTTGATCGTGATGCCCATGCCGTTGGGAAACGGCGGCTGAAGATACTGCACGACATTGGCATGGAAAGCGGCGTCCCGGATGGGAACCGCTTCCACGTCTCCCGACCGCGTGTCGATTGCGACTTCCCATAACCCCCAGAGAGCGTGGGGTGTGTCGGACAACTCAGCGGCTCGTTCGGAAGCGGGGCAGGGGAAAACAGGAGTGTCATCGACACTTCGCGAGCACGCGATGCAGAACGAGAGAATGAGAACAACCAGACAGGCAATGCCTTTCTTCACTTGTGGCTCCTCATGTGTACGCCCATACCGCGAAAGCCACGGCAGGGCATCCGGGCGGCTACTGAATCTGATGCTATAATGGCCAAGTTTGCTAGCACATCCCGCTTCCAGGAATTCTAATTAAATGCAATAAGAAGGTCAAGGATTGTATAAACACTTCACATCCATACAATTGGATAATTAGCCTGCGGACCGGTCATTCATGACAGGGAAAACATTCAGAACACGTTTCGCTCCCTCTCCCACCGGACCTCCTCATCTGGGGATGATTCATACCGCCCTGTTCGCGTACATTGCCGCGAGGAAGCGCTCAGGGGAGTTGATTCTCCGCGTTGACGATACCGATCGCGAGCGATCGGGGATCCGTTGGGAAAATGAGATTATCGAGGCGCTTAGGTATCTTGGAATTTCATGGAGCGAGGGTCCTGATGTCGGCGGACCGTACGCGCCCTACCGGCAGTCGGAGCGGACCGGGATCTACGAGGATGCGATAGAAAAACTAAAGGCGGACGGCTACCTCTATCCCTGTTTCTGTACTGAAGCGGACCTGAACATCCAGCGGGCGGCGTCGAGAGCGGCGGGAAGGCCGTATGTTTACGACCGCAGGTGTCGGAACTTGCAGGGGGAGGAGATCGAAAGGCGTCTGGGAAAAGAAGCACTAGAGCATTTGCATTGCCATTTTACCAAAATTGAATACACGGAAAAAGGCGAAAAACGGCATCATACAATGGATGAGACGGAATTTGGACCTGATTTTAGGCTTTTGGCAAAGGCGATAGCGGAATATGATTTGAAGCCGGTCATCATCAGCGAAAGCCCCGTTCTAGATGTGGACGCGGTCAAGATGCGAGATATACTAATGAACGAGTTAAAAGCGAAAAGAGCCGTTTAGCCTTTCCATTTTCTTCGGTTGCTCTTTA
>CAYLVL010000056.1:0-231 GCA_964387135.1 uncultured Planctomycetota bacterium | reverse complement strand
AGCCGGGGAGAGCTGCGTCTGGCGTTTCTTTGTCGATGCGGATCGGCTTGGCGAAACGGTCCGGTTCACCGATCTTGTCTGGGGAGAGCAGGAGTTCCGGACCGAGCTCCTTGGTGATTTCGTCTGCATTCGCGGTGACGGCAGGCCGACCTATATGCTTGTGAGTCCGGTCGATGACGCGTGTATGGGAATCACCCACGTTGTCCGTGGTTCGGACCATCTTTCCAATAC
>CAYLVL010000055.1:0-11161 GCA_964387135.1 uncultured Planctomycetota bacterium | reverse complement strand
GACCTCACTGTCGGGTGTCCCCATCACCCCGTCGAGGTAACCGAGGTGGGGCTTGTCGGGATTGGGCGGGAACTCTCTCGGGTTCCACCATCGGGTGAGGCCGTCTGGATTGACCAGGCGTGTGTCGCCGTTGCCCGCAATGACGATGTCCGGGTCGGTAAAGCCGGTAATGCTGCCCGAGGTAATCACAATCCCGCAGACATCGAACGCGGTGAGCTGCGGCATTCCGGGGAACGGGTGTATGAGGTCGATCCTGGCGCTGACCGTCTCGCCGTCATTCGTGACTTCCGAGATTATGAATCTTCGCGGGGGCGGGGGCTCCATGAAATGCACGGCGTTGACATGAAGCTCGGCGCTGCGGGCCGGGACCATCTCGATGTCGGGGATGTCCGGGAGGATGCGGCACGAGTAGTAGCCGAGCAGGACGTGTCTTTCGGATGGATCGTCGGTCAGGGCTGCAAGGTTGTCGGTGCCGAGTGACGGTGAGAGGGGATTGTCTGCGGATTTCGATCCGCCTCCGGAGCATCCGACCGCCAGCAGGATTATCAGCAGTGCAGCAGATGCGACAAGGATGTGTCGAGGATTCATTGGATGCCTCCCGAGTTGTGGGCCAAATTTCTCCACGGCTGGCCAAGCTGATAGCCGCAGCCTGCAAGTGCGCCGGTTACTACAAAGAAATTGTATCACATTCCTTGCGAATATGTGAAGCGTTTGGAACGGATCGCTACTGGACGATGAATTCTGCCAGGCGGTAGTAGATGTCCGTCAGGTCGGAGCCCGAATCGTCCTGTGCCTGGTAGACAAACACCACGCCGTTGTCGCCGTTCGGGTAGAGGTCGGGAAGCGATGCGTTAGGATGCTCGTTCACCTGGAGCGGGTCGGAGAAGGAACGGCCCAGGGTGTGTTTGTACTTACACCACACATTCCCGCCGGTCTCGTAGCAGAGGAAGATGTAAGTCTCACCGAACGCGTCGAAGACAACCACCTGCGTGTCGTTCAGGCCGTCCTCGACAGGGTAGGCCTCCATGTACTCGAACGATTCGATCTCGCTCCAGTCGGTGCCGTCGGAGGAGTAGCCGTAGACGAGCTGATACTCGCCCCACCAGATTTCGCCCGCGAACAGGACGTGGAAGCCGTCGTTATCGTCGATCCACATGCCGGGATCGCCCGCGCCGACCCATATCTCGCACGCACCGTCGAAGACATTGACGGGAGCGTCCCAGGCGGTGCCGGATATGTCGGTCGACGACACCATTCTGATGTAGGGAAGACCGGAATGCTCGAACATCAGGTGACAGCGACCGTCGGACGTCAGGCCGGTGCACCGGGAGGTGCTGATATAGTTGATCAGAGCCTCGGCGACGATCGTGTATTCCGTCCCAATAAAGTGGTTATCGGGATCGCGTGTGCTCGCGATGTTGGGGTAGTCGCCGCGACGCATGAGGATGGTGCCGCCGAGGTCGCCGAACATCATGGGGTAGCCTTCGGCCGTGTAGAGCATCTCGCCCGCGTGTTCCATGAGGGTGCCCATGCCGGCGCAGGTGTCTTCGTACACGGAGAGCTTGGGGATCGCCTGTACGCAGTGTCCCAAAGGCGACCAGTATGAATGGAACGCGTGGCCGTCGGAGCCAAGGGTCAGCTTGCTGTTCCAGGCCTTGTCTTCAACAACATCCGTACCGTGACGGATCCACTGGGGCCATTCGGCAGGCTGGAACGTGTGACCGTGATCGAAGGAACGTGCGAATTTCACCCAGTTCCAGATGTGACCCGGCTCGTTTTCTTCCCACCAGAAGAACGACACGATGACCTCGCCGTCGCCGTTGGTGATGACCGCGGGCTCGAAGTCATTGAATCCAACCCGGTTCTCGTGATCGATCACGCCTTCGTCGTGCCAGACCAGAATGATGTTGCCGGTTTTGACATCAACGTTGAATGAAGGCACATAAGCTGCGGTGGGTTTTCCGGGCAGGAGGCCGTCGTAGCCCATGTCCGCTTCCGCCGATACCCAGACAGGAACGGGATCGGTGGATGTCAGGACCGGATCGACGATGTCCACATGGTAGGTGGAGTAGTGATGGGTTCCACCCAATGGGGTATCGACAGTGACCGGTTCGAAGAAGCCGGGGCTTTCGACTCTCACAGTGAGGTCATCCGCATCGGCCCAGTCATAGCAGTCGACGTCGAGTCTCAGAATTCCTCCCGACTGACCGGTGCTGGGCTCGAAGTAGAAGGTGTTTTCGGTGACGTGGGGGTCGATAAGCCACGGCTCGTCACGGTTGGCGCTGAGTGGGAAGCTGTCGGGGACGACTACGGGATGGGTGATAGGAGCTTCCCAGCAGGCATCGATCGCGTAGTTGAAAACCAGTCCGCCGTCAAGCTCGATGGTGTAGTGTCGGGAGTTGGCGGCTCCTGCGCTGAACGCGCCCCTGGTGGAGGTATCGAGAGCGGAGATGTCTTCGTAAGTGCCCAGCCCGTCGGCGTGGTACTTGTAACCGTTCAGGGTCGCGGTGTAATGGGCGACTTCATCGGGCACGCCGAGCATGCCGTCGATGTAGCCCCACATCGGGACATTCGGGTTGGGCGGGAACTCTCTCGGGTTCCACCATCGCGTGAGACCGTCGGCATTGACGAGTCGGGTGTCGCCCTCTCCGGCAATCACGATGTCGGGATCGGAGAAGCCGGTGATACTGCCGGAAGTGATGATGATGCCGCAGACATCGAAACCGGAGAATTGCGGCAAGCCGCCGAAGGGATGAGTAAACTGGACGTCCACATCGACCCTCCCACCGCTGATTTCCAGGTTCGAAAGGGTGATTCTCGTGGGTGGGGGCGGCTCGAGAAACCGGAGCGCGTTGAGATGGAACTCCGACGCACGGATGGGGATGATTTTCAGGTCGGGGATGTCGGGGTCGACAACGCAGCGGTAGTATCCGAGGAGGCCGTGATGGGCGGCGTCGCGAGATGCGGATGAAGATTCGATTGTGAGCGGCGTGGAGAAGGGATCTCCCACCGGATTGTTATCGGAGCAGCCTGCCGGGATGATGAGCAGGATTCCGAGAACTGCGAATGCGGCAATCGTACGTTCCGGGTGCATTTGGTACCTCCAGGGACGCGGAAAAGGCCTGAGCGTCGCACCGGATAAGATGATATCACATTATCACGGGAAGTTGAAAGGGTGTTTTCTGAAGGCCGGCCGGGGGCGGGCGTTCCTGCCTGCAGGCAGCCGGCGTTCCGTCTTGAAAGCCCGTGTCACATGCCTGCCGCGCGTAATACGGCTATAGGGATTCACCTGTGCCTTTGGTGGTTGTGGCCGGGGTGGCTTCTTTGCCGACCCCGACGCCGTTGGGGAACTGGTGCTTGAGGGCGGAGGCGAGGGTGTGGAGGATCAGGATGTGGACCTCCTGGATGCGCTGGGTGTTGTCGCCTGGAACGACGATGGGGAAGTCGACCTGCCCCGCGATCCTGCCGCCGTTCCTGCCGAGGAGGCCGACGGTCGAGATTCCCTGCTCGCGCGCCCACGCGGCGGCATGGAACAGGTTCATCGATTCGCCCGAAGTGGAAATAGCCCAGAGCTGGTCGCCGGGTCTTACAAGGCCGCGCACCTGCTGGAGGAAGATGCGGTCGAAGGAAAAATCGTTTGCGACGGAGGTGAGAGTGGCGACATCGGTGGTGAATGAAATAGCGGGGAGTGGAGCGGTGTAGTGCTCGTAGGCGCCGACGAGCTCGCTGGCGATGTGGTTGGCGTCGGCGGCGGAGCCGCCGTTACCGGCGAAATACAGTGTGCCGCCATTCTCGATAACCGAGATGGCTTTCCGAATAGCGGCGGCAATCGGTCCCCTGCATGCGGTCAGGGCGGCTTCGATGTGTGATGTGGAGGCGCGGAAGCTGTCCTCGATAAGCTGATCGTACACGGTGGCACCAATCTTTCTCCCCCGGAAGTGCCCACATTCTATGGGAAGCATGCAGGCTCGTCAATCATGGGACGGGCAACAGGGGGGCAAAAAAAACAGGCTCCCGAAGGAACCTGTTGGAAATACCGTCTAGTTGCCAACTATACGGTCCCTGTCACGTTTCCCCCCATGATCCTACGGATCCCAGATGCCCGCGATACCATCGAAGAAGATGATATCGAATATGCCGAAGAATACCGGCGCTTCAAGCCTGCAGGTAGTCACGTCGAGACCGGGGGTGGTTCCCCACTCGATCTTGAAGGTGTCGTTGACCTTCTGGTAGCCCGGGCAGATGACGCCGTACCATGTGAACGTGGAATTCCCCGGCAGCAGGCCCCCTGGGATAACCTGACCGTTCGGGTCGATGGAGGCGTACCGCATCTCGGCTGTCAGCTTCGCAGGTCCGCTCCATCCGAACGGATTCCCGCCGGGCTGCCCGATGCAGGTCCAGAACGAAGACAGGATATTGATGTCGTAGTCGATGGTCTGGCCGATGTAGTAGTACGGCAGACCGGCATTCGGACCCGTCTGGATAGTCCCTGCGGGATTGTTGTAGGTCACCATGATGTTGACAAGTTTCAGCGGGGTGACATCGATGTCGATCTGGGCGCCGCGGCATTCGATGACATAAAGCCCGTCATCGTTTCGACCCAGGAGACCCTGCGATATCAGGTTCCCCTCGAAGTCCGTGTAGGTGTACTCGGCAACGACCGGGTTGGAAAGGTCGAAGGAATTGAAGTACTCCTCAACGGACAACGTGTCCTTGTCGGGGGTGACAGGATTGGTTCCACCGCAGCCGACGCCGAACAGGAAAACGGCAACCGCTGCGAGTGCCAGAACCTTCCTTAGCATACATGCCCTCCTTCTCGTTGGGTTAGTTAATGTCGAAAGGTGCAACCTTGTGATGTCGCGTAAATACATCCTGGCGCCAACCGGAAAAATCGGCAGGCTGGTAAACCCGTGTCCCTATATAGATAATAAGTGGCAGCTGTATTTTCTCACCGGGGGAATAGCATGTCAAGTGAAAACACGCAAGTAAGTGGATGATTAGCCGCATATCGGGAAGGGGAAAAAGACGAGCGGTACACCGCGAAGCCTTTACTGATGCGGCCCGGCATGAATTGTCCATGGTTACATAATTCTGATACCTGCGTAAGACAAAAGTCTGGAATTGCCCTCATATGCTTATTTTGACTATTCGTCTATTGTGGCGGCCCGGCGATGAGTTGCCGAGTCGAGATCGCGGGAACACGTGGAGAATGACAACGGGCTCCTTTTGGAGCCCGTCCGAAATACCGTCTAGTTGCCAACTATACGGGTTGCATCGCCCTCGGGATCACTTGGGATCCCAGATGCCGGCAATACCATCGAAGAAGACGATGTCGAAAATCCCGAAGAACACGGGTGCTGTGACCCTAACAGTCGTAACGTCCAGGCCGGGAATGGTCCCCGGCATGATCTTGAACGTATCGTTCAGCTTCTGGTAACCCGGATTGATGACGCCGTACCATGTGAATATGGCGTCACCGGGCAGCAGACCGCCGGGAACAACCTGACCGTTTCCATTGATGGAAGCGTAGCGCATCTCCGCGGTGAGCTCGGCGGGACCGCTGAAGCCGAACGGATTACCGTTGGGTGCACCTATGGCTGTCCAGAAGGACGACAGGATGTTGATGTCGTAGTCGACGGTCTGGCCGATGTAGTAATAGGGCAGACCCGCGTTGGGACCAGTCTGGATGGTGCCTGCCGGGTTGTTGTAGGTAACCAGGATGTTGAGGAGCTTGAGCGCCGTTACATCAACATCGACCTGGGCGCCACGGGCATCGACGATGTAGAGCGAGCCGTCATCGGCTCTGCCGATGGAACCGCTGGCAATCAGATTACCTTCGAAGTCGGTGTAGGTGTACTCGGCAATGACCGGATTGGACAGGTCAAACGAGTTGAAAAATTCCTCCGGGGAGCTCTGAGTATCCTTGCCGGGGAACACAGGGCCGTTTCCGCTGGAGCAGCCGACTCCGATAAGGAACACCATGGCAGCCGCCAGAGCCAGGATTTTCTTCAGCATGCGAGACCTCCTTTCTTTTGTGTTCATGAGTTATTTGTGCAGGCGGGGCCTGCGATATGAAAACCCATATCATGTTTCTTGAATCTCGTGCAGCCCCTCCTCTCTCGAGTGCCCTCAAATGCGGACAAATAATAGCATTGATTGCGGATCAAAGTCAACTGCTGAATGAGGATTCAATGCGATTTGATGCAATAATTCAACAATATGGCATTCACTCGATTTTTTCGTTTTTTCCCGCTTCAGTATATGATCACGGCGATCTCGTCCGCGCGGGGACGTGCGAGCGCGTCGCTGGTGGTCCCGCTTCCGAAGCCTATGGCGGCCCTGAGGCGGCCGGTCCCGGACGGGTTAAGGTCGGACAAGCGGAACCTTGCCCAGGTGAACGGCCATCCGTACTCGTCCTTTCCCCATCCGTACCTGTCGGTGTAGGAGGAGGATGACTCATCGAACCTGGAGTTGACGGAGGACCAGTAGTGTTTCGTGTAATAAGCCCAGCCGTCCATGTAATCGCTCGGGTGGGCTTCCTCGTAATCGGTGAACTTGCGCTGATGGTTCTGGGTCGAGGGCGTGACGGTGACGGTGCCGACGCTGAGCCTGCCGTAATTGTCCCAGCACTCGTTCATGGGGATGATCTGGGCGCCGAAAATGAGCTCGATGTACCATTCCTCTGTGGTCTGAGCGAGCTGAGGATCGGCGAGGATCGGCAGCTCCGGCGAGGCAATGACCGACCATTGATGCCTGCGCATGTAGGGCGAGTCGGGATCCATCATCCAGCATCCGCCCGAGACAGCTCCGCCGTAGCCGGGTCGCTCCCATTGCCTGTAGAAATTCGATTCATAGCCTCCGTAGCCCATGAACCAGGGATGCTGGTCTTTGGCGGCACCGGCTATCTCCGCGTTCTCGAACTCAATGAACGCCCACTCGGTGGATCCCTCGCTCTCCGAGTTTGGATTTCCCTTGATAGCCCTGGCCTTGACCATGAAGTAATATGCGCCGCCGCTGTTGTAGGGGTGTTCTCCCATCAGGCGATTGGAGAAATTCATCACCTCGGGCGCGGTGGTGCCGATCTCCAGCCACATCTCCTGCCCGTCGTACGGGTCGTCGTCGCGGTAGACGATCCATTCCGCGATTTCTCCGATAACCCCGCTGCCGTCCCATTCGAGATTGATGGCAGGAATGTCGGTAGGATTGGAGGCGTATTCGTAGGAGAAGAAAACCGACCTTTGCAAAGACAGCACAAGGTTGACGCCCTCGGGCGGAAACTCGGGAAGCGGGGGCAGAATGGCGTGCACCTCGAGCGGCTGTGTGGTGTAACCCCATTTACCTTCGGTATCTATCACGCCGGTATCCACGAAATAGGTGCCCTCATCCGGGAAGGTGATGTCGATGGTTCCGTTTCCAAACGGATGCACACCATCGGTGTTGCCGTAACCGTCGTCGTACAACGGCGGATCGTTGTCGCCGATTTCCCATGCGAAGGTGAGGTCCTCGACTGAATCCTGGCAATCGAGGTAATTCTCCACCTCGTACCGGTAGGTAGTACCGGCAACCACCTCGGTCGGACCGAGAACAGGACCGACAATGGGGGGCGAGTTGATGCCCACTTCGGGAACGTGCATGTTGTAGACGGCGATCGGGTGGGCGTTGGTGCCCCTGAATGCGATCGGCAGGCCCTCCGGACCCGTGGTGTAGCTGCCGAGATCGCTGTATGCGGCAACAAGGACCTGCGGGTGATAATCATGGAAAGCTTCCGGCGCGAGGTCTGCGGCGTAGGTCGATACATGCGCGCCGTAGATATCGGCGCCTCCGCGCTCGTTGGGCTCGAAGAAGTCGATGCCGAGGTCGGGTGATCCAACGAGCACCTTGCTGATGCCTTCCAGACCCTGCCAGGTGGCGACATTGATTCTGAGCCTCAGGACGCCGCCGGACGTCGGGCAGTCCTCGAGCCCAGGATCATAGTAGAGCGAGTTGACATCCTCCTGGATGTCGATATTGAAAGGCTCGAGGGAGTTCGCGTCGATCGGGAAGTCGTCGAGCGAGGTCGGCGGCATGTTGGTCGGGTGCTCCCAGCTTGCGTCCACGGCGTAGTTGAAGATCATGAAATCGCTCTGTGAGGGGCCGAAGTCGATGGAGTAATGCCGTCGGTTGGTAGACGACGCCGAGAATCTGCCGCGACCCTGGAGGACGACCGGCTGCATGACATCATCGTTCGGGCCGAGGCCGTCGGCGAAATACTTGTAGCCGTTGACCGTGCACTCGTAGCCTTCCTGGTTGTATGGAATACCCAGAAGTCCGTCGGAGTAGCCAAGGATGCCGTCGCCGAAAAACTCCATCGGGTTCCACCATCTAGTGTATCCGTCGGCGTTCAGAAGCCTCGTTTCATTCGCCTCGGGAAGAACGAGATCGCTGTCGATACCGAGTCCGTCCCACGATCCGTGAGAAATCAGGATACCCCTGACGTCGAAGCCGGTGTATTCGGGGCAGGTGGGGAGGGGATGCTCCAGAATGACATCGACATCGATGATGCCTTCCTCCATGTCGATTTCCAGGGTGGAATCATCGAGCCTCAGGTATTTCAGCGGAACCGGCTCGACGAGGGTGACGACATTGACATGCGCCAGTCCGTTGCGGCAGGGGATGATCTCTATGTTTTCGCCCGCCAGATCAACCTTGAATTGCCACATACCCCAGAGGATGCGGTTGCCGGCCGTGCCGGAGTATCGGGAAGCGGGCGGGTTGTCATCCAGAGGGGAGGGAACGGTCGGGTTGCCGCCGCTGCATCCGATGATCGTAAGAGCAAGGAGCGCTATGGTCGCGAGCGCCCACGGGCAGCGGAATCTCTCCCGCGATGCCAAGGAGTTTCGTTTATCAATGAAAGGCCTGACTGGGTTTGAGTGCATGCTGGTAGCTCCCTCCATCCTGCCTATCTTGGAGATGCGTCCGACGGTGATTTCGATAGTGACAGACCGCCATGCCTTATCCTGTATCAAATTATAGCAACTTTTAGTATCGGGCAAAAGCGCGGGCGAGGTGCTATGGCGATGGAGTGAGCGGATGACTTGATTTGAGAGCCGGGATCGGGCGCGGCAAGCAGCGCTCCTACCAAAGCCAGCCGGAGGCCGGCGGTCCTGCTGCTGGCAGCCGGCGCTCCAAGAAAGGGCAAATACCCGTAGGGGCGCTGCTTGCCGCGCCCCGTGGTTTATCCATTCCTCTGCTTATTCCGCGGTTTCTTCTTCAGTCGCTTCCTCGCCCAGGAGGTTCTCCGCGTCTTCCGACGGGGGCTCCTCCGAAGCGGTCGGCTGCAGCATGGCGGCCTGTTCCTCAAGAAGCGCCTGACGCTCGGCTTCCCGGGCCTCTCGCTCGGCCGTCAGCCGATCCACTTCGGCCTGCACGAGCTCGCTCAGTTCGTCGATGCCGTCACGCATCTCCTGGGTGTACGGACCCCAGGGATCCGGGATCGGAACGAGAGGCACGTAGCGGATTTCGTCGCCCTCATCGGCGACAATGACCTCCGCTGCCTCAATGTCGGTTTCATTGGCGATTTCCGCGGGCTCATCCGTGACATCGGCATCCACGGCGAACTCGTCGATCAGTTCCTCTTCGACCGCGGGCTCAATTTCCGAGGGTGAAGTCTCTACCATTTCCTCCGCTTCGGGCTGGTATTCAGGCCAGCCTCCGGATGAGGCGATCTCGATAAGCTCGATGAACGGCGCGTCCAGAACGCCCAGGTTCAGACCGGCCTCGTCCTCTGGAAGGACGGGATCGGTCCATGTCTCCGGGCGCACATTCCCGGCCTCTTCAAGAAGCCGATCGTCGAGCGCTACGGCCTGTCCCAGGAACGAGTTGATCTGATTGACCAGATTGAAGTCGCTGCTGGAGTAATCATAGGCCATCTGGAGGTCATCGATGAGTCTGCTCATCAACTGCTCCCTGGCGAGATCGATCGATGCCCTCTGGACCCGATACCATGGGACTTTATCCTCGAGCTCTATCGCGCGGTCGAGGTTCTTCAACGCAAGCACGAAGTAGCCCTGCTGTTCCTCGCGGATTTTCTCCGGCATTTCGGGGAACTCCCCGTTGAAAGCCTCGGAATCGGCCTGAAACTGCTGCCAGGTTTCCTGGAACCATTGCGCCTCGGCCCTGAAAGCCCTGGTGCCCCACAGGTTGGCGATAAGGTAGCGTATGCGGGCCTCGGACATCTCGACCGCATATTGTGTTTCCACGCTGTCGCCAGCCCTTGCCCTGATGTCCTGGAGGGATTCATAGTAACATGCGGCGGCGAGCTCGTATTCCTCTTTCATAAGATAGTGCACCGCTCTGAGCTCAGGATCATTGATGACAATGTGCATCGTGTCCTGATCCTGCCTGACCGCTTGGGTGACCCTGCCCATCGGGTCCTCGGCCTTCAGATAGATGACCCGAATGCTTGCCTGCTCGTAATCGTTGATGATTTCCTCGTCTTCAACGGTAATATTGCCGCCCTCGGGCAGCTCCATCTCGCCCGATTCGACCTTCTCTCTCTTCTCTTCTAGGAGACGCTGGCGTATGGCCTCACTTACTTCTGCCCAGTCCTCACCGCCCGCTTCCTGCCGGCTGATTACCTCAACAAGCCAGACGCCCATGAAGTCCTGCTGGCTGGTGGGGATTGGAAGCCCGACCTCACCGATGGGCTGACTGAACGCGTTGTCGATCACCGCCTGCGGAACGTCCTCGGAATCGTGCCTGACAGTCGGGATGAAACCTCCCGCGTCTCTTGATTCCTGGTGATCCGAGTACTCGCGCGCGGCATCGGCGAATTCCCTGCCGTTCATTATTTCCGTTCGGATCTCCTCGCCTCTTTCGATCAGCTCGGCACGTATCTCCGCTTCCTTCTCGGCGGCAAGATTGTTGACATACTGAGCGGCGAGAAGCTTCTGATGGATGATCTCTCTGAGGCGTGCGACTGACAGGGTGGGATCGATAGCCCTGAGCTGCCTCTCGAAGGCCTTTTCTTCCTTGACAGTTCCGAGAGCGTCCATAAGGCGCTGGAGCATCGACCTGTCCTCGGGTGCGGTCTGGGGAGGAACGAGCTGATTGCGATACCGGTCCACCTCCTCTTCGATCTGCTCATCGGTGATGACGATGCCGGCCTGGTTGGCACGAATAT
>CAYLVL010000054.1:0-11167 GCA_964387135.1 uncultured Planctomycetota bacterium | reverse complement strand
GGCATGCGCGACGGCAAGATACAAAGGCGCATCGGACAGGAACGCCCTCGCGCGGACTCCGTATGAGTTCTCACCCGCGGAGCATGACATCGAGGCAAGGGTCCAGATGCTCAGGGAGGAAGCATTAAGGCTTGAGGATGAAAATCCTAGGGTGACACTTGACGAGTATCTCGCGCATATCGCGCTCATGACCGATACCGACTTCGATTCAAACGAGGATGCGGTTCGCATGATGACACTTCACGCAGCGAAAGGTCTCGAATTCGAGCGGGTGATAATCCTCGGGCTGGAGCAGGGGAATCTTCCACACAGGTTCGCGCTTAACAAGACAGTGGGCGAGATCGAAGAAGAACGCAGGCTTTTCTATGTGGGGCTCACGCGTGCCAGGAGCAAGGCGGCGCTTTTCTATGCTCGACGGCGGTTCGGGCGATGGCGCGGGAAGTCGATGTTTCTGCACGAGCTGCCGAAAGGCTCGTACAAGACCTACCACACGAGAGATCGGCTTGGATGAGGCGATGGACTTGTGAAATTTTTCACTTTTTTCCTTGGCCTCGCTGGATTCAACCTCTATTCTGTTATAATCTGTGGCATCGTGTTCGGTCAACGCTGCCATCCCCGGCGATGGAGGAAAGGGGTTGGTATCGGGCCACAGAGGTTTTCGGATGCCCAAAAACGAGAAACCCACCGTCAGGGAAACCATCGAGATCACCGATGAGGTTCTCGCGGAGGTCATCGACCTGGCTCGTCTCGATCCCCTGGAGCCTGGAATGTCGCTTCAAAAGCAGCATCTGAAGAACATCCTGGACCATTTCAGGATCCTGAGGCAGGTCGAGGTCGAGGGTGTCGACCCGACGATCCAGGTCAATCCGACTCCTATCCCGCTGAGGCCGGACGAGGTCATTGACTGGCTTTCGCCGGCAGAATCGCTTGCAAACGCCCGTCTGGCCACCGGCCAGTTCTTCCGGTCGCCGAGGATTATCGGAGGTGAGGAGTCCGAAGAGGCCTGATTAGCGGCCGATTGGCGCGTTTCAGTGGCTACGAAGGGTTACAGCGATCTGTCGATTGAGAAGCTTCGGGCGGAGCTTGAGAAGGGCTCCGTGCACCCCCGCGACTTTATCGGCGAGTGCCGCAAGCGCATCGAGAAGCTCCAGCCGGTCGTTAACGCTCTCAACAGGGACACCATCGATAAGGCCCTTGAGGGTATTGAAGACTGGAGATACGATTCAGAGCTGCCCTTCAGCGGCATTCCCTATGTTCAGAAGGACAATATCTGCACCGCCGGGGTGGAAACCAACTGCTCGAGCCGTATCCTGGAGGGTTTCGCCCCACCCTATGCGGCCACAGCCGATGCGCGGGCCCTGGAAGCGGGTTTCAGGCTGATCGGCAAGGCGAACATGGACGAGTTCGCCATGGGGTCGAGCACCGAGTACTCCGCATGGGGTCCTGCTTTGAACCCGTACGACACATCCAGGGTTCCGGGCGGCTCGTCCGGCGGGAGCGCGGTCGCGGTCGCGACCGGCATGGCTCCGTTCGCCTTCGGGTCGGACACCGGGGGAAGCGTGCGGCAGCCCGCGGCTTTCTGTGGGGTCGTCGGCCTGAGACCGACCTACGGGAGAGTCTCCCGCTGGGGCCTTGTAGCCTTCGCGTCCTCCCTGGACCAGATCGGCCCCATCACCAGCACGGTCCGGGATGCGGCCCACGTTCTGAGCATCATCGAAGGTCCGGACAACCGCGACAGCACCCTCGTCGATGGTCCCATGGAGAACTACCTGGCCACGATAGAGGACGGTATCGATGATCTGAACGTGGGAGTTCTGGATGTGGGTCTCGCTGACTGGGTGGACGAGAGAGTCAGGCGGGTGTTCCAGCAGAATGTCGAGTGGTTCAAGGGGCACGCGAAGAGTGTGCGCGAGATCCACATCGACATCTTCGACCTGATTCTCGCCGCGTACTACATCATCGCGCCGTCCGAGGCGAGCAGCAATCTCGCCCGATATGACGGCGTACGCTTCGGGCCGACCGTGGACATCACGCGAGAAGGTCAGGATGTTGATGAGAACACGGCTGCCGACCTGCTCGACTTCTACAGGAAGAACCGCAGCCGGGGATTCGGCCCGGAAGTGACCCGCCGTATCCTGATCGGTACTTTCGCGCTTTCCTCGGGCTACTATGACGCCTATTATCTCCGTGCCCAGAAGGTCCGTACCAGGCTTCGAGCCGAGCTTGACGAAATCTGGAAGTCGGTCGATGTGTTCATTTCGCCTACCGCTCCGACGCCGCCTTTCAAGATCGGCTCGGCGCTTGATGATCCGATGGATATGTACAAGGCCGATGTTTTCGTCCTGCTTCAACCCATGGCGGGATGTCCGGCCATTTCGATAAACGGGGGATGGACCGAGACGGACGACGACGGCAAGACGGCTCTCAAGCGCTGCCGCGAGAAGGATTGCATGGGCAAGCGAGTGGGCAGGCTGCCGATCGGTCTCCAGATCACCGCCCCGCCGTTCGCCGAGTCGGTCCTGTTCAGGGCGGCGCGGGCGTTCGAGCGCGAGCACACGTAGACGACGAGCGGATTGAAACGATGCAGGACTACTTCGACATCCTTCGCGACGACATGCTGGCCAACTACAAGGCCGCGCAGAATCGCATGGCCAAGATCGAGGAGGGCAGGATAAGTCCCCTGCCGAGCAACCTGCTTGTCGGCGAGGTCAACAGGTATTACTCATCCATCCTGTGCTTCGATCTGGTCAAGTTCTCCGATCTCACCAGGACCGGCTCTGACAATCCCAATGCGGCCCTTCTTCTCAATACGGTTGTCCCGACGGTTATGAAAGTCATAACCGACTTCAACGGGATTGTGGTGAAGTCGACCGGCGACGAGCTTACAGCCCTGTTCGGGCTTGAGGGGCGGGAGGCGTCGACAGCGGCCAAATTGGCCCTACAGGCGGCTTTGTACATCACGAATTTCATCGAGCATATAGCGGACAGGTTTATCGGCAGGATGCTCCCGAAGGGCCTCAGGTGCTCGATAGGCATAGACCAGGGGGCAATCCATATCGCGTCGGTGGGACGACGCGGCATGAATACACTCGTGCCGCTCGGTCCGCCGGTCCATATCGCGCAGAACCTTCACTTTCTCGCGGGCGACAATGAAATCTGGGTCGGCGAGAACTTTTATGCCAGCCTGGAGCCGGAATTCCGGGAGAAGTTCTTCGTGGAAGCGCCCGTGGGCAAGTGGCCCTGGATATCCGTCGACACAGGCGAGCAGTACATGGCCTATCGCTTCGCGGAATAGCATGATCGCAGGTGTTTCGAGTTTGCAGCCATGAGTAAGGAGTACGTACCGACAATCGGAATGGAGGTCCACGCGCAATTGAACACCGCGAGCAAGATGTTCTGCGCGTGCTCGACCGCGTTCGGCGATCCTCCGAACAGCCATCTGTGCCCGGTTTGCCTCGGTCTTCCGGGAAGCCTGCCGAGAGTCAACCGCCAGGCGGTGGTGCTTGGGCTGAAGGCAGCCAGGGCGCTTGGCTGCGACATCCCCCCAAAGGCTCAGTTCGCAAGGAAGAACTACTTCTATCCAGACCTTCCCAAGGGCTACCAGATATCGATGTACCAGTTCCCGGTGGGCACGGAGGGCGAGCTTGAACTTCTCGACGAGCGCGACGGGCTTGCTGTGACCATCGGTATTGAGCGAGTGCATCTGGAAGAGGACACCGCGAAGCTTTTCCACGAGGCTGGGGTCGGGAGCCTGATCGATTTCAACAGGGCGGGCGTGCCGCTGCTTGAGATCGTCAGCAAGCCCGACATGAAAACCGCCAGGGAAGCCGTCTCATACCTCAAGGAACTCAGGAGGCTGCTCCGCTTCCTTGGCATCTCCGACGCCAACATGGAAGAAGGCAGCTTCCGCTGCGAGGTGAATGTATCCGTCCGACCGGCAGACAGCGAGGAACTCGGTACGAAGGTGGAAATCAAGAATCTCAACAGCTTCAAGGCTGTCGAGAGAAGCATAGAGTACGAGATCGAGAGGCAGAGGGAGTTGATTCGCGGAGGCGGGGAGGTCCGTCAGGCGACGATGGGCTGGGATGAGAGAGAAGGCAAGACGGTGCATCAGCGCTACAAGGAGAAAGCTCCGGAATATCGGTATTTCCCCGAGCCCGATCTGCCCGATCTCGATCTTGAAGGCGATTTGATGAACGACTCCGCGTTCGACCTGGAGAATATCCCGGTAAGGCGCGTGCGAGGGCTTATCGAGCGATTCGGTGTTCCGCCCTATGGGGCGGACCTGCTGTTGTCCGGGATTGGAGCACCGGCGGATAATCCCTATTTCGTGGCCGACTTCTTCGAGAAGGCCGTCCAGCGTCACGGCGCCCAGGGTACCCAGGCGGCCAATCTCATGACCGGCGTCGTGTTCGAGCACGTCAACAGGGCGGGCGTAACCCTGGACCAGACCGATCTGACCCCGAAAAAGCTCGCCGAGGTGACCAAAATGGTCGCGCGGGACGAGTTGAGCATCACCAATGCCAAGAAGGTCATCAGCCTTGTTCTCGTGCAGGGCGGCGAGGTCAGGGACATTGTTCTGAGCGAAGGGCTGGTCCAGGTCACTGATGAAGATGAGTTGGTCACGCTTGTCCGGGAAGTGATGGAAGAGAATCCGCGTATTGTGGAGACGATCCGGAAGGGCAAGGAAACCGCCATCGGCGCGCTTGTGGGTGCCGCCATGAAAAAGAGCGAAGGTCAGGCCAACCCGAAGCGCGTTAATGAATTGCTTCGAGACATGATTCTGGGCAAGAAAAGATAGGTCGTGCCGGAAGGGACTTTGAAAAATGCCGGAGAACGCAAAACGCGTACCTCAGGTCACTGTGAAGCGTCTGAGCCGGTATCTCACCGTGCTCGAACGCTTTCAGGAGCAGGGGTATGAGACGATCTCGAGCGAGGAACTTGCCTCCGAGCTCCATGTGAAGCCGTCCCAGCTTCGCAAGGACCTTGCCTATTTCGGCGAGTTCGGCACCAGGGGCATGGGCTATACCATCGACACCCTGGCGGAGGCTCTGAGGCGGATACTCGGGCTGCATCGCCAGTGGGCAATCGCGATCATCGGGGTCGGCAACCTTGGAACGGCTCTTCTCAGGTACAGAGGTCTGAACGAGAAGGGTTTCAGGGTGGCGGCGCTCTTTGATGATGATCCCGAGAAGGTGGGCAGTTCCCGCTCAGGAGTTCATATCTATCACATCGAAGAGCTTCCGACGGTCGTGAGTGAGAAGAACATCCAGATCGCCATCATTACCGTACCCGCTCCGGCGGCAAGGGCTACTGCGGAAGCCGCGATACGCTCGGGCATCAAGGCCATCCTCAATTTCGCTCCCGTCAGCATCAAGGCACCATCTGATGTTATGTGCCTCCAGGTGGACATCACCAGCGAGCTCAAAACGCTCTCCCACCACCTGGCGGGCTTGGAGGAGCAGATTTCGAATGCCAGAGAGGTCGCGGGGATGTCCGGAGGTGGCTGAACCCAGTGACGGTTCCAGCTGTCGAACGGCTTGAGGTTAACATCCTTCGGGCGGTAAGGGGGGACTCCCGATCCGGGCTGCCGCCCTTCGGCTCGTCCGGCGAAGTCTTCAGGTAAGCGACATGAACGAACAAGCGCCAGCCCCGGTTCCATCCGATACATCATCTCTTCTCTCCTCAGAATACATTACGCTCCAGATTGCAGCTTTTGTTTTCCTTATCGCGGCTCTGATCAGCATTATCTTCTGGGTTACGCGGAAAGACGCGATCGGCAAAACATCCCTGTGGATCAACATAGTCGCGACCGTGGTCCTTACCGTCTCGCTGGTCTTTCGGTACATCAATGTCGGGCACATCCCGTACGTCCAGCTCTACGAGACGTTTTTCTTCATGGCGTGGGCGATTGCGGTAATAGCCCTGATCGCCGATTTCAGCCTTCGAAGCCGGCTTCCCAGCACGCTTTCAGCTCTGCTCAGCGGTCTGATACTCGTTTACATCATTCAGTGGCCCGAGACATCGCGCGAGGGTATGCCGCTGGTGCCCGCGCTCCAGAGCCCGTGGCTCGATGTCCATATCGCCACCGCTTTCCTGTCTTACGCCGGATTTGCCGTCTCTGCCGCCGCTAGCGTTGTCTACCTCTTCAATCGCAACGATAAAGTCGATGAGCTGAGCTACCGGCTTGTGGCGTTCGCGTTCCCTCTGCTAGGGCTGGGGATCCTGCTTGGATCGGTCTGGGCAAACGAGGCGTGGGGACGATACTGGGGCTGGGATCCAAAGGAGACGAGCGCCCTAGTTACGTGGCTGGTGTATGCCGGCTATCTTCACGCGCGCCTTGTGCTGGGCTGGAAGGGTGTCAGGGCCGCGATCTTCAATCTGGCGGGTTTCGCGTGCGTTATCTTCACGTGGGTCGGTCTCAACCTTCTCACTAAGCTCATCGACATGAGCTCACTTCACGCCTACATCGCGAGCGCCAATGTCTGAGTCGAAGAAAAGTACAGGATCGACCGGCGAATCATCGGGACCGGGGATCTTCGATATCATCTGGTTCGCTGTTAAGGACATTCCGGCCCTGATGAGATCGATGAAGTTCGCGGTGTGGGTGCTTGTCATTCTTGCGATCTTCACACTTGCGGGCACGATTCTGCCGCAGGAGCATCTTTCGGCCGATCCCGTCGATTTCGGCAACAAGTACGCGGCTATGTTCAACGTAGATCCGGCCGACGGCCGGACTACCATCGGTGAGTTCGTCTATTATCGGATCGTCGTCCCGCTCGAGTTGTACCGTGTGTTCGATACAGGCCTTTATTTCGTCCTTCTTGCTCTGCTCGCCGTATCATCCACGCTTTGCGCGTGGGATCGGCTGCTTATCAGCCGAGTCATCCTGAAGCGTACGAAAGCCATAGTCGCTGCCGGCGCGATCGACAGGCTTCCCTGGAAAGCGGATGGCATCACGGCACTTCCGATAGACAAAGCTGCTGAGGTGCTGGATGAATCTATCAAACAACACGGTTTCCAGGTGTTCAGGGAGTCGGACGAGTCGGGTGCGGAGTGGTTCTTCGCGCGGAAGAATGCGTTCCGGCATATCGTGTCGGTCATCTTTCACATGGCGTTTGTGCTGGTGCTTATCGGCGGAGTGATCGGGCACGAGAGGGTCATGGGCTACCAGGGTAGCTTCATGATCGCCGAGGGCGGCACAAGTCCGCTTGGAAGCGAGATCGAGCGGGCACGTCGAACCGGCGAGAGCCCGCAATCGGCACCGAATACATCCGGGGAGTACATCGAGCTTCTTGACTACCTGAACATCTATCGCGAGGAGGATTTCGGCTCGCTCGATCCTGATACCGGATTCCCAGTCGACTACATGGGGATGCCGTCTGATTATGTGAGCCGCCTTCGGATTGTCCGGGTTGACGAGGGCGCGGAAGGCACAGTAGTTCTGGAGCGGGAGGTCGAAGTCAACCGCCCGATGCGCTATAAGGGAGTCGCGTACTATCAGAGCTCGTTCGACTACATGATTTACATGACGGTGATCGATCAGGGCAATTCGATTCCCATCCAGGCCCGTCTGAATGTGCCGTTTGTCATTCCCGGACTCGATATGCAAAGCGCGATTACCCAGGCGGATATTGTCGGCGGCATCTGGGAAGCGAAGGACGGCACTCGTACTGAAATGCCGTATGCGATCAGGCTGAACGATTACACCGATATGTTCGCCGGACGCACCGATCATCCTCAGTTTCTTGGAACTCTGTCCGCCGAGAAGCCCCTGGCGATCGATGGGGTGGTTATAAGGCTTGATGAGGTCGAGGAGTTCACCGTACTTCAGTATTCTCACAATCCCGGCATACCGTTGATCTTCATCGGCGGATTCCTCCTTGTGCTTGGGCTTACCGTCGCGCTGTACATGCCCTATCGCTCGGGACGAATTGTGCTGCGAAGCTCGGAGGGAAAGACAGAATACAAAGCAGGCGGGGATTCGTCTGATTTTGTGGTCTCCGTCGAGACCTTGCTGGAACGGGGAACGGATACTTGATGTCCGGGAATACGCAGTCGGCGCGGCAATGTGGAAACCGCTAGCTGTATGCTATAATCCCAACCCGCATCTTTTGTGCGGACAAAACTGATGCAATCCGGATCACGCACCGATATTTCCGAGTTGACCGCCTCAAGCCCGCGAAGTCTGTCGGAGAAAGCTGCGAGAGCGGGCATCTATTTCCGCTCCGATCCCTGGGTCAATGAGCTTGTGGGAAAGGTGGAGAAAGTGCTCGCCGATGTCGTCGATTCATCCGGACCGGTGATGCGGGATATCGGGCGGCACATGATCTTCGGGCATGCCAAACGCCTGAGACCCATCTTCGTCCTTCTGGGACAGAGCCTGATCAAAGACGAGATTCTTCCGGGCACTATCGAATGCGCGGCCGCCGCGGAACTGGTGCATTGCGCGAGTCTTTTCCACGACGATGTCATTGATGAAGCCCTGACCCGGAAGGGAAAAACATCTGCCAATGTGATCTGGGGCAACAAAAGCGCCGTGGTAATAGGCGACTACTTCCTCGTCCTTGCCTATACCCTCCTTGCCAAACAGCATGACTTCCGCATTATCGAGCTGTTCGTCGGTATGTGTCGCTCGCTTGCCGAGGGCATCATAAAGGAGATCGAGAACACCGGCGACATCGATGTGACCGAGGAGATGCATCTGGAGACGATCAGGCGCAAGACCGCCGCCTTCTTCAGTACCGCCGCGGTAGTCGGCGGGCACATCGCCAGAGCCGATCCCGAGCAGGAGAAGCACCTTGCGGAATTCGGGATGAATTTCGGCCTTGCGTTCCAGTTATCCGACGATCTCCTGGACTTTTTCTCCGATCCGAAGGATACCGGGAAACCCCGTGGTTCAGACATCAGGAGCGGAATCTACACGATCCCCCTTATCCGGGCACTGGCCGAGAACAACGACTTTGCGTCGCGCTTCAAGCCCCTGATCCTGTCCGGCGATCTTACGGATACCCAGGTTCAGGGAATATCGGAGGCGTTGAGGTCGAACGGTGCGATGGAATACGTACGCGGTCTGGTGCGGATGCACGCCGACAAGGCATCCGAGCATCTCGATCGATTGCCGCCCGGTCGGGCGCGGGACGCGTTTCGGAACCTCCTGCACAAAATAGCGTCAAGAGAGTACTGAAACCTCGAACGCCGCACTTCCCGTTCAGGTCCTTCTGTTAAAGCCTGCTTCTTCTGTCGTCTTTGGACTCATCGGTGACTTGCGGTGGCTCGCCGGTCGATCCCTGAAGACCGGACGTGTCCTCTTCGGGAATTGGGGGCTTGGTGAACGCATTGGAGACCACCGGCAGGTCCTCAAGAACCAGTGGGATCGAATGTGCACCGCTCACGGCTGATGAATACCTCACATCGACTGGCTCATAGAAATCGCCAAAATATCTTATGTCCGGTTCCTGCGACTGTGGATCGAACCGAATGTAGCAACTCCCAAGCGGAATGACGATCCACATGTCGGGCGGTATTATGGACGGACCGTACATCCATTCCACCGGCTCGACACCCTCGGGTATCGCCTCCTTACCGCGAAGCTGACCCGGATCGTCGACCTTGTAGTGGTTGAAGGAGACGTACAGGTCCTCCGCGATCTGATCCCCGTCGTTGCAGATGGCCAGGAAGATGAAGTGCTGGGAGTAGGGCATGTCCTCCACGGTTGTTCCCGCATCCAGGCCTACCGATTCCGACAGCCACCTCATGCCCATGTCGTTGTTCGCCAGCACGAGCCGGTTCATTGCGTCCTGCATACCCTCCATGCTTCCCATGACGCACGGGAAATAGAAATCGCCGTCCTCGACAAAAAAATCATCGCCCTGGTAGTAGCCCATGAATGCCTGCACTGTGATCCTCAGGTGCGCGTCCGCCCACTCCCGGTTGATCACGTTCGACTTGTAGGCGAACCACAGCGCGAGAAGCGACAGCACGATGGGGAACAGCGTCCACATCGGATTCTCGGTGCTGAAGAAAAGGTCCCAGCCTCGGCGCCTGGCCGGGGGTTGCGGCGGCGGAGGCATGTCGCCGCCGAGATTTTCCGGTTTCAGCGGCGGTTGTGTCATATGCGATGGCTTGATTGGGGGATGTGGAGTCTTCCCATCGTGTTTCGGCATGGCATTTCCCGGTTGAGGTTACGAATATTCAGGATTAACTGGAAAGCGAGTCGGCGAGCCGCTCCGAGAAATAGCTCGATCTGACGAGCGGACCCGAAGAGACCCCCTTGAATCCCATCTCGAGCGCTTTTTCTCTTAACTCCTCGAATTCCTCAGGCGTCCAGTAGCGCGCGACCGGTATCTGCACTCCGGCGCGAGGCTGAAGGTACTGCCCGATGGTAACCAGATCGCAGCCTGCTTCATGGATGTCCCCAAGGGTCTCGATAACCTCGTCCCATTCCTCGCCGAGACCCACCATCAGACCGCTTTTCGTGGGTATTTGAGGCGCAATGGACTTCGAAATTTTCAAGACCTCGAGCGATCCGGCGTAGTCCGCTTTGCTCCTTATAGAGGGATTGAGTCTCCGGACCGTCTCCACGTTGTGATTGAGGACGGTAGGCTTCGCATCCAGCACCGTGGCGATTGAGGATTCTACTCCTTTGAAATCCGGTATGAGAACCTCCACCCCGATATCGGGACGCGCTTTGCGGATGGCCCGCACGGTGGCGGCGAAGTGAGCTGCGCCGCCGTCCTCGAGATCATCCCTGGCGACAGCCGTCACGACAACGTACTTAAGGCCTAGTGCACAGGCGCTCTCGGCGACACGATCCGGCTCGTCCGGATCCAGTGGCTCCGGATTTCCGTGCCTCACGCCGCAGAACCTGCAAGCTCTCGTGCAGACCGATCCGCCGATCATGAACGTCGCAACGCCACGACCGAAGCATTCCCCGATATTCGGGCACTTCGCGCTCATGCACACGGTGTTACATCCCGACAGCTTCTCCCTCATTGTGCGCTGCACATCCGCGCTCGGCGCCCTGACCTTGATCCATGCAGGTCTCGGAAGCGATGCGGGCGCCGTTCTCTGTGCCGATCCGCGTTTCACTTGCAGGCATTCTACTACAAATTGAGACCGTTGCGGAAGTCGGGTTTTCGGCCGACACAGTGCGACGGGTGAATTT
>CAYLVL010000053.1:0-11238 GCA_964387135.1 uncultured Planctomycetota bacterium | reverse complement strand
TGACCGGTCCGGCCCACATGAGCATGCTGACCGGTCTTCAACCGGACGCCGCATACGGTCATGGCGTTCAGACGAACGGAGTACTCCTGCCCGACAGCATCCCGACACTGGCGACTGTTCTGAATGACGCCGGCTACAGTACCGCTGCGGTGATCGGAGGATCGCCTCTTTCCCGAGACGCATCGGGCCTTCAGAGGGGATTCAACTACTATAATGATCTCTTTGACGAGCGTTTCGTCTCGCGCCTGTTCCCGAGACATGTTTACTCGCTGACGGCCTGCAAGGCCTGTAGAAGGGTGCTGTCTTTGGGTGGAGTAGGGATTGAGTGGATAAAAAAGCCTGCGGACAGGGTGACGGATCAGGCCATAGACTGGCTGGACGAGAACCACGCCCGGCCGTTTTTCCTCTTTCTCCATTACTACGACCCGCATGCTCCGCTGAATCCACCCCCCCCGTACGACGAGATGTACACCGGCGATGAGAATGACGGCGAAGGCGCGATCGATCGGCATCCGGTTTCCGTGGAGGCGGGCGAGGGCGGTCCACGCTATCCGGACGAGAATCTGATCTTGCGCAGGGCGCGCTACCGAGGCGAGGTCACATTTGTGGATACGCAACTCGGACGGTTGTGGGACTGGGGGAACGATCGCGGGATTTGGGACAATACTCTTCTGATAATCACCGCCGACCATGGCGAGTCTTTCGATCCGAATTACATCGGACATGTTAACCGCCTTTATGAGCCGATTGTAAGGGTGCCGCTCATAATTCGCGATCCCGATCAACTTGATGACGGAGTCGGCGGGACTCGTTTCAGGGATCTTGTCAATATCAGCGATCTGTACACGACGGTCCTGGCATTCCTTGATATCCAGCCGCCGGAGGTCGTCACAGCGACTTACAGGAATATCCCGGGGGCATCAGCGGACTGGGATCACGATCTTATGGGGATCGCGGAGAACGCCACAGGATCGGAAGTGGTTTCCACTACTGAAATCACGCAGCATCCCGAAAAGCTGCAACCGGCTCCAGCAGTGGGCTGGCACTTCGTTCCGATGCTCACGCTTGGCTTTCCCACTCAGGGTGAGATCGGCGTGGGCAAAATCTACGGCTTCCGATTCCCGCAGGCCAAGATCATATATGCTCCGGAAGCCGATCCCTACCTGCCCCTCTACCAGTACTTCGATCTGAGAAGGGATCCCGGCGAGACGGTCGATCGCTACCAGTCCGTCATCTGGGAGGAGCATTCTCTTCCGGATGCGCCGGATCTTCTTGCGAACTGGGCAAACGTCCGCAGCGGGGTGGATACGGGATTCATGGACCCGCTCGTTCGCGCTCAATTGAGAGCTTTGGGCTATATTCAATAAGCTGCTGCGGTCCTTAAGGGCCTGGAGGAGGACCGAAGATGTCTCTGGAGCCATACACAGTTCCGGCGAGGTTTTTCGAGGAGCACAAGTCCGGGAAGATTCGCTGCACCTTGTGCCCTATGCACTGCCTGATCGCGGAAGGAAAGGACGGATTCTGCGGCACGAGAAGGGTGAGAAACGGAGTGCTTGAGGCGGTCAATTGGGGCCTGGTCGTCTCCTCTGCAATGGATCCCATAGAAAAAAAGCCCCTTTTTCACTTCCATCCGGGATCCCGAACGCTCTCCTTTGGCGGAATCGGCTGCAACATGGCGTGCCTGCACTGCCAGAACTCGTCCATCTCGGCTCCCAGAATAACGCGAATGAAGGAGCCGGATTCGGCCGATGCGCATCCGTGGACTCCCGGGGAGGTTGTACAGGCCGCTGTGGAGCGCCGGGCGGACGGTATTTCCTTCACATATAACGAGCCCACCATCTGGTTCGAGTGGGCTCTGGATGTGGCGAAGCTTGCCGGGAAAAAAGGCCTCTACAACGTCTTTGTCACGAACGCCTACATCGAGCAGGAGCCGCTTGACGAGCTGGCGCCGTACCTGCACGCGTATTCAGCCGATCTCAAGGGCTGGGGAGACTTCTACCTGAAGTTCGCCAAGGCTCCGCGATGGGAGAAAGTGCTGGAAGCGATAGATCGCGCGAAGAATGTGCACGGCATGCACGTCGAGGTGACCACCAACGTGGTTCCGGGATGGAATGATGACGATGACACTCTCCAGTCCATCGCGCAGTGGATATATGACAGACTCGGCGCGCTGACGGTCTGGCACCTGTCGAGATTCATACCCGCCCACAAGCTCAGCCACCTTGAGCCAACCCCTGTCGATACGCTTGTTCACGCCATGGAGATCGGAAAAAAGGCGGGTCTCAAATATGTCTTCCTCGGTAATGTGCATGGAATGAAAGACGTCGAGGATTCGCACTGCCCGAACTGCGGCGCGACTCTTATCCAAAGGACGGGTTATTGCACGAATATCGTCGGTCTTGACGGCACCAGGTGCTCGAGCTGCGGTTTCGAGACAGACATCGTCGTCTGAGCCCGCGGAATCCTGCCATCCCCGATGCCTGCCATCCGGCTGGTTTATGAAAGCATAGCTTGTCGGATGCGCCCTCTTGTGATAAAATTGCTTCTTTGGATCAATCGGAGGTTCGAGTTGAGAAGTTACGAGATCATATATGTCGCGCGTCCGGACCTCACGGATCAGGATATCGGTACGGTGCGCGCGGAGGTCCAGGAGCGGATAACGTCTCTGGACGGGACGGTCGAGAAGGAGGAGCCGTGGGGCAAGAGGCAGCTTGCCTTTGAGATCAACGATTTCACGGAGGGTTTTTATACCTTTGTTGAGGCGAAGCTTCCCGAGAACGTTCCGGAGAAGCTGAGGGACCAGTTCAAGATTGATGAGCGGATCATAAGGCATATGATCACGAGAAAGGATCACAACTAATCAACCTGGAATAAATCAGGCGTGCGACGATTGGACGGGTGAAGCAGGTCGGTGGTGTAATGAATCGTATAGTTTTAGTAGGACGGATGGAGTCGACACCAGAGCTGAGGCATACATCCACCGGGATACCAGTTGCGAACTTCTCACTTTCGGTGCGGCGAAGCATACCCAATGGGCAGGGACGATACGAGCGGGATGTATTCCGCATCGTTACTTGGCGCAAGCTCGCGGAGACTTGCTGCCGATTTCTGGAGCGGGGGCGCATGATCGCGGTCGACGGCAAGCTCCAGAACCGGGTGCTTCAGTCCCCGAACGGCGACAGGCGCGTCATCGTGGAGATCCATGCCGACGACGTAAGGTTCCTCGAGGGCGCCAGGCCAAGGTCGGAGAGGCCCCGCGAGGATGCGGAAAGCCACAGTGATGGTGCTGAGAAGCAGGTGGATGAGACGAAGCAAGCCGTGGCCGAAGCGGTCGCTGCGGAACCTGCCGAGACCGTCGACGATGGTTCTCGGGAAGATGAAGCGTCGTTGTTCGATGATGAGAACGACGGGACGCCGCTGGATTTCAACCTTTGAACACGATTTCGGACCGGTCGTGCGAGACGATCGGATCGAGATACCATAGAAATATCCAAAGGAGACGTTTAGACCATGGGAAGACGCCGAGGTGGCGGACGTGGCGGACCCCGCTCCGGAAGAAAGCGCCGCGGATACAGACCAAGACGCAGAAAGGTCTGTTATTTCTGTACCACTCCGGGAGTTGAGATCGACTACAAGAACTCCGACCTGATGCGGAGATTCATTTCCGATCGCGGCAAGATCATGCCCAGGAGACGCACCGGCACGTGCCCCAAGCATCAACGGGAGCTGGCCAGGCACATCAAGAAGTCGCGCGAGCTGGCCCTTATTCCCTACTACATTGATTGAACGGCGAGATTGAAGGTTGATGCCGGGCCTTCCCGCAATTTCTGTCAGGGGAGGCGCGGATAGAGCACGCGCGCGAGATCAAGGAGAGTCACCGATGAAGGTTCTGCTTCTGGAAAACGTTCCTAATCTCGGGGAGGCGGGCGATGTCGTGGAGGTGAAGGCCGGCTACGGCCGCAACTACCTCCTGCCCAGGGGCATGGCGCAGCCCCTTACCAGCAAAGCCCTCGCGGAGATAGAGGAGATCAAGCGCGTCGCGGTAAGGCGTGCCGAGCGCGAGCTTGAAGTTGCGCGAGGCATGGCCTCCAGGCTCCAGGGACATACGATCCGCCTCGAGGGCAAGACCGGCGCGCGCGGCGCCAAGCTGTACGGCTCTGTCACAACCCAGGCTTTGGCAGGCGCGATCGGCGCGTTCCTCGAAACGGAAATCGACAAGAGGAAAATTACCGTCCCCGAGTCAATCAAGACCCTTGGCCTTCACAAGTACCGCATCAGGCTGCATCCCGAGGTGGATGTCGAGGGCCAGGTGGAGGTCGTCAAGAAGGAAGAGCAGCCGAGCGAGTAAGACAGCAGCCAAACCGCGCTTTTCACCGGCACCCGATCCTGATGCTCGCTATTAAACTCACTCCGTGAAAATCCTCACGACCTTCTTGCCCTCACCGTCATTGACCTGCACAAGATCCTGCTGACCCTCTTCCTCCAGGATCTTCATCAGTCCCTCAAGATCCAGGTCGATCCCCTGTTCCTTCATCTCTTCCTTTGCGTCCTTCGGGATGAACTTGCCTGCGAACTTCGCCAGCGTGACTGGGATCTTGACGTTGACGTTCTTCTTCGTCTCGCCGTCCGTGACCATGATGCGCAGGTACTTCGGTTTTCTTCGTCCCGGCTCCTCCTCTTCTCCGGGCTCCTGGAGTTGCTGCTGGACCTCGACATCCGCGTCTGCCGTGCGGGTCACGACGGACTTCTCGACCGTCCCGAGCGACTCGATCAGGTCGAGCCCCTCTTCGGGCGAGATGGTTCCGTCCTTGATCATCTGCAGTATTCTGAGCTTCTCCTCGTTCATGTGTTTACCCTCTTTTCTGATTTCATGAGTTGATGTCAATCGATATCCGACTCCGATTCGTCACCGATTGCTTCTCCGCGAAGCAGCCTGGATGCTTCCTTCGCGGTTATCTCACCCGCCTCTAAGCGGTCGAGTATTCGGGTTTTCTCCTCCGGGGCAAGTCCGGCGGGAGCAGGGATATTGCTGATTTTCAGGCTGATCTCGAGCTTCGGCCATTGCCCGGCCAGAGCCTTGTTAAGCCTTGCGAGACGTGATTTGACTGTAGGGTAGCTTATTCCCATAAGTCTCTCGACATCCTTCATGTTGCCCTCGGTCTGGATGAATACAAGAGCGAATAGACTGTCCTCATCATCAAGACGGCAGAACGGGCAGCCTGTGAAGTCGCCCTCGATGGCTGTACCACACGATGGACATTCGTAACGGCTGATTCTGAGTGGTGTCAGGCAGTTGGGGCAGTTGTTCAAGTGGCTTTTCATGGTGTGGCCCTGATTTTCGTCTTAGGAGTATTCCAGTGATGCTCCGTAAAGAATGTAGCATGCGATATTAACAAAGTCAAGAGAAACATAAAGGATATTTACTAATTTCTAGGCGCAACCTGTAAAATATCAAGGAAACCGGCTTTGCAAGGGCTGCGAGAGCAATGCTGAGGACGAGAAAAAATCGCGGATTTTCCACATTGCAGTGGAAACAATGTGGAAATTATCTTAACAAAAATGTAGAATTAATGTCGCACTACGTTTAAACTCCCAAGACGGAAGGAAGCGGGTGGATGTCGATCGATTATTCCCAAACTCAATCTGAGCTTGCTCGCGTTCCGCCTCACAATCTTGAGGCGGAACGCAGTGTTCTCGGCTGCTGTCTGCTCGACCGCGCCGCGATGCTTACGGTCATCTCCAGGGTCAGACCGGACGATTTCTTTCACCCTCCGCATCGCACGATCTTCGAGGCAATACTCCGCCTGTTCAACGACGATGTTGCGCCGGACTACGTCTCCCTGACAAATGAGCTAATGACCATGGGCAGCCTCGAGGCGGTCGGCGGTCCGGAGTATATCGCAGGCCTGACCAACGTGGTTCCTTCCGTACGAAGCGCAGAGCACTACGCGAAGATCGTTGGCGAGAAGGCCCAGCTCAGGAAGCTCACAAGGCTCGGCAACGAGATGTCGGCGTTTGCCTCGGAGGGGAAGCGCCCGCTTCGCGAGATAATCGATTGGTCATCGAATCGCTTTCTCGAGATACTCGATCTCAGAGAGACGAAAACGTATTGCCCCGTGGGATCGGCATGCGAGGGATTCTGGAAGAAATACAACGATAGGTATGAAGACAAGGGCATCCCGGGCATTGCGTCGGGTTACCCGGACCTCGACCGAATGCTCCTCGGTTTTCAGCCCGGCAACCTGATCATTCTGGCGGCGAGACCCTCGCAGGGCAAGACCGCCCTCGCTCTGGACATCGCGAGAAATGTGGCAGCCAACAAGGGCAAGGTCGCGTTTCTGTCCCTGGAGATGAGCAGGGAGGAGTTGGTTGACAGGCTGGTCTGCGCCGCCGGACAGGTCGATTCCTATCGCCTTCGGCAGAAGCGCCTGAGGGACAAGAAGGACAGCAGGGGCTTCTCGGACTGGGACCGTCTTGGCGCTGCCATGTCGGCGCTGGACAAGATGAAGATCTTCGTGGACGACTCTTCGTCTCTTACCATCAGCGAGCTGAGAGCAAAGGTCAAGGCGATTGCGCTCGAGCAGAACGGGCTTGATCTGATCATAGTCGACTATCTCCAGTTGATTGACGGCGAGCTGGGTGCGGGCGATCTGAGGGTGCAGGAAGTCTCAAAAATATCAAGGTGCCTGAAGTCTCTGGCAAGGGAGCTTGGCGTGCCTGTTATGGCCCTAAGCCAGTTGTCCAGGCATATCGAGCGCAGGGAGGGTCACAAGAAAATACCGCAGTTGTCGGACCTGAGAGAGTCGGGAGCGATCGAGCAGGACGCCGATGTTGTCCTTTTCATTCATCGCGAGATCAGCGAGGAAGATGAGAAGGAGGGACGGCAGTACGAACCTGAGGACGAGCAGGAGACGCAGCTTATCGTGGCCAAGAACCGTAACGGCGCGATAGGCAAGGTGTATCTCCTGTTCCTGAGGAAATACGCCACATTTGTGCAACTGGATCAGCCCCCAATTACATTCCACAATACTTAGGGGCGGCCGCAGGGCATCGGGGAAGCCAATCCGCAATCCTTATCCTCTCTTCTTTCCCCGACCGGCCGCCCGTTTCCTATGTCGCTGGCTCTTTGAACACGCTCAGGTTACAATGTGTCTTTTGAAGCGGGTGGGATTCTATGGAATCCCGATACACGTGGAAAAACCAACTGCTCATCACCCTGCGCAATTTCGCAGTGATAGGTGCGATTGTCCTCGTTTTGGGCTATCTCATTGTCATAAGCGGCGAAGCGGCGCGGCAGGAGCTTGAGGAGCTCTTCGTCGAGGAGAAGCGCACCATCACGCGCATCGACGAGCCTGTTGTGTACGGTTACGAGGAGGGTGCGAAAATCTGGGAGCTTCGAAGTCAGGTTGCCGAGCAGGAGAAGGAGACCGAATCCAGCGAGTTGACGAGGATCTATGAGCTTATCCTCTTCAAGGGCGGCGAGGAGAACGTCCTCATCCGTGGCGATCAGGGCGAGTGGGACAAGCCGAGGGAGAAGCTGACGCTGTTCGGCGATGTCGAGGTTGAATCGGCTGACGGCACTACTCTTCTCACCACCGACAGGCTCATCTGGGAAGAGCGAACGAAAACCCTCTCGTGCCCGGGCGACGTGGATTTCTGGGTCGAGGACAACCACATTATCGCCAACTCGCTTTATTCCGATGACGACCTTGCAACCATCGATTTCGTCGGCGATGTGACCATGTTCGTCGTGGGTCTGGAAGGCGAGAATTTCGTTACGCGCGAGGGTGATTTCCCGATCGAGGATATCGAGGGGGAGCAGAGAGGCGACGGGATGAATGTGCTCGCGGAGTACGTTCACTATGACAAGGGCGACCGGTTGTGTCTCTGTTTTTCTTACATACCCCTTCGTGTCCGCAATATGCATAACCTCGACGAGCAGGGACATCCTCTTCCCGAGCAGCCCGAATTTCCCTGGACGCTGACCGAGCTCCTTGAGAATCCTGAATACATCGAAGCTCTCCAGCGAAGCGTCGCGCAGATGGACCTCACTCCCGAGGAGCGGGCGTTTCTTGAGGGTGAGATCGACGCCCTTCCCGGATCGTCCGGTGAGGCGAGCCTCGGTGAGATGCTTGGCTCCGCCTGGTTGCAGCGGGGCGAACAACAGGATTCCGAGACTGAGTCGGGGCCAAGGGTTCCCGCTCCATCCGGCGGAACGAGCGCAAGCATCGACATCAGCGATCCCGAGCTTTTCCGCGCTCCTGTCGAAACACCTTCAGGCGGCGCTCCCGAGTCGCAGCCCGCTGGGCTCGATCTTGAGGCGATGGGCATGCTCGGACCCGATGTGACACGGACCGAGCCGACTGTCGGTGCCACGCCGATCGATGTCCCCAGGATCCCGAGATCCGATCCTTCGATGGTTCTGACCGCCCCTGACTACGAGCGTCTCGAGGGATGGCGGATTTCCCCGGACCTTCACGCCGAGCTGTATGAAGACGATCCCGCGTTCGATCCCCGTATGGAAATGCGCCCCGGACTTGTTTTTTGCTACCGAGGCAACAAGAAGTTCTGGTGCGAGGAATTGCACATCTATTTAGGCGATCATCGCATCGAGGGCCTCAGGCAGGCCGACGCGCGTTTCCGCGATTTGAAAGACGAGGACCGCGAGCCGCCGGAGAGCCGCGCCGCCCAGGCGATACAGGAATCTCCCACCCAGATGATCAGCAACTACCTCGTTCACAACTGGCGGGAGAATGTGACCGAGGGCTATGGTCGCGTCCTTGCGATTCAGCCGGAGAAGGATGTCGAGGCGGATAATGTGGTCTACTACGAGGATGCCGATGTCATCCATGCGTGGGGCGATGTTATCGTCCATCAGTATTCCGGCGAGTGGTGGATCACCAGCGGCGCGATAGAGGAAATCGAGGAGGAGAGAGCGCGGGAAGATGTCAGGAATCCCAGCGTTATGGCCGCTGATGCGTTTCTTTCCTACACACGCAGGGTGAGCTGGGCGTACGGAGACCTCGTATTCCGACAGGAAGAGCAGACTGTGAAGGCGGACAGGGCGCAGTACGAAGAAGATACGCAGATACTCATTCTGGCGGGTGACGTCAATTATGAAAACGAAAACGGCGAGCAGATTTCCTGCGCGCTTATGACTCTTGATCTCTACCTTGAGGAGTACATAGCCGAGGGAGCAGCGATAGCAAGGAACATCGTGCCCGAGGAGTATCGGGAGAATCTCGCGGAGTTCCGTGGCGACGAGGAAATCAAGCCGGGAGAGGATGCGAGAACGAGGCTGCTCGAGAACAGGACATCGGCGGGTCTGGGCGACTGGACGATGGCTATCGAGAATCCGCCCCCGCCTCCGCCGATAGAGCTTATGCCCGGTGCGGAGCCGAGCGATAGGGAAGAAGAACCGGAAACGGAAGAAGCCGAGGTCCCGCAGCCGGAGGCAAACGAGATAGGTCCGGTCGTGGGCGGAGTTGATGCGGAGCCGGATGAGAGCGAGCCCTCGCTCAACGGCTCGGTCTACGACGGTGACGGAATCTTTCCAACACAGCCTGTTGAAATCGAGGAAACGGATAGTGGGGACGGCGAGGAGGTCGAAGGGGAATAAGACCGTGGTGATCGCGGGGCGCAGCCACGGCAGATATGGATGAAGCGGCGAGACGAACATTCTGAGCAGTGCCCGCACCAATCGACGGCGTTACCTCACGATATCGCATTCCGCAGGTTCCTCCATCTTGTTGCCGCGGTCGTGATGGGTGTCGTTTTTCTACCTTCGCTTATTCAGGCCCAGGATGGACTTGATTCTCAAGATGCTGCGGAAGGACCGGTCATCGAGTTCGGCGACGAATCGGGTCAGGAGCCGGAGGATTCGTTGCAGCTCAGCCCCGGTCAAACCGAGGGATTTCAGCTGAGCCCCGGCGGTCCCGAAGGATTGGAGTTTGATCTGTCACCGTCGGAAGGTGAGCCGATTGTTGAGGATGAGGAAGAGGAAGGCTTCCAGTTGCCCCAGATCTCTCCGCTTGACATCGCCGAGCTTTACGACATCAGCCCCGCGCAGACCGAACGCGCGATTTTCACCAGCCGCCCGCGAGACGAGTACTACTATCAGCTTATCGAGGAAGCTCCATCGCCGGACATATCCCTGCTGGGCCCCCTTCCTGAGGCCGCCGAAGAAGGTGTGAAGTTCACCGACATCGCCGCCGACTGGATCTGGCATCAGAAAAGCGCCGGCCTTACCGAGTTGAGAGGTCACGTGATGATCATCTACGAGACGACGATCATCACATGCGATGAGGCCACTCTCGACGAGGCGAACGAGATATACAGGTTCTTCGGGGAGGGCAGGGTGTTTGTCGACGACGCCGACTTCACCCTGGAGTGCGATGAATTGGAAATCCACGACGCCGAAGAAGAGAAGATGATCTACATCTACGGGCAGAGCACGCTGGTGGTGTATGCCGATGAGGATGCGGTAGAGCCTGGGGAGGACTCGTCACGTCGCGAACGACTGGAGTACGCGCTCAAGCAGCAGGATACGACGATCACCTTCACCGACGCGGAGTACGATTACGAGAACGATATCTTCGACGCTCACGGCGGCGTGCGATTCGAGCAGTCGGACAAGTACGCTGAGGGAGATGAGTTCCATGGTGAAAATGAGACCGAGTACATGCTCTTCACCGGTAACTGCGAGTTCTGGCAGCTCGATGGACTCTGGCTGTACGAGAATCGGGTAATCGAAAACCAGGAGGATCCTCCCTCCAGGGGAGATCGCCTCACGCGTGCACTGATGAGCGTGCCCACTACGATCACTTGCGATGAGGCCGAGGCCAAGGGCGATGTCGGTTGGCTCGAGTTGAGATCGACCGGCGGGAATGTCGTCTATTTCCATCAGGACGACAAACACGCCGAGTGCGAGACGTTCACACTGTGGTATTCGGAGGAAGAAGAGGAGGAAATTGAGGAACCCGAAGGTCCGAGAGATCTTCTCGAACTTCCGCCGCCGGAGGAAGAGGAAGCGGAGGAAGAAGAATACATAATGCCGCCGGGGTTCGGCGCGATGAAGCTCGCGATCGATTTCCCCCCGGACTATCTGCCGTGGGAGCACATCACCGTCCCGGCCGTGCAGCTGCCGGGTGAGGAAATCGAGGAAGGCGAAGAGGCTCCCGACGATGTTGAAGAAGGCTCCGGGGACGAGGTGATTGTGGAGGAAGTCGAAGAAGAAAT
>CAYLVL010000052.1:0-11265 GCA_964387135.1 uncultured Planctomycetota bacterium | reverse complement strand
GTGTTGGGCCCGAGGAGTGTCCGAACGTCGGATTTCGCAGCAAAAACGGATTGAAAACAGGGAATTGAAGGCTTAATCAACCGCGAAGAGGGGTCGGTACATGGTGGAATTCACCCGGCGCACTGTGTCGGCCGAAAACCCCACTTCCGCAACGGTCTCTCATTATGGGTTGACAGGGTCGCGGGGGGGGGGTAGAATTCTTAGTGAAGGGCAAAGGGACAGGTCAATGAACGTGCGGGCACGGTTTCCATCCAAGACGGGAGGTGGGTCCATGAGATCCATAGCGCTATTTCTGTTACTCGGCGGCGTCGCCGCGACGATGATGATCGGCTGCGCGGCGAATCCTGCTGCTCCGGGCGTAGAACCCTCTGGAGCAACTGACAGGGGTGATGGCCTGCCGTTCACTCGATTAGCGGATGTGCAGGATGGACCGTACCGGCTATGGGGCGAATGGACGCTTGAATTCAGTGCCGAACATGACAGTGTCGAGGTGATCCCTCAGCGCAACATGCATTTCCACCTGAACACGCTGAAGTTCCTCGAGGACTACTGCACCGACTGCCTCCAGGTGCCGCGGATAAGAAACAACGGCGATGGCACGATCGACATGACCGTCCGGCTCACCCACCCGTTCCCCGGACACCCGGAGCTGACCGGCTTCGACGTGAAAGGAATCATCATGTTTAATGGGTCGCACGAGATTCCAGATAACATGGACAGGTATCCGCTTTATCCTCAGAGTTACTGGCTTTCGTGGCGGCTCATGGGCGATCCGGAACTGATGAACGCGGATGGGTATACGTATCGATGGAGCCCTTGGTATGAGTCTGGCTCGGATCTCCCGATTTTCAATTACTGGGAGGGTAGATGGGCGAAGGGGACGCCGACGGCGAATGTCAATGGATATATCAACTTCTATTCCCGCGAAGAGAGATATATTTTCGAGCATAACCAGACAGTGAGCCGGATTTACACGATATGGCTGCCGCCGGGTGAGGAGGTGGTGGCGGGCTACGCGGTCGAGGCGTGCTGGGAGCCACCGATAAACAAGCCGGTTACCGATCCCGTGGTCGATTTCCCGGTAAGCGCGAACCAACCGGAGGCCTACCACTTCAAGTGCGTCATCAACGACGGAAATCCGATCCGGCAGGAATGCTGCAACCTGGGCCCGGACGGCGGTGTGCACGAGGCCCGGGCGGAGATATACACGTGGTATGTCCCTGATGATGGAAGTGCGACGGCGCGTTGGGTCGGAATCTGGAACGAGAAGATCAGGTACCAGAGAGGCGGATTTTGCGCTCCCCCATGCGACGGCCCGCCCGAGTGGCGCTGCCTGGCGCCTTATCCCTTCTATCTCCTTCAAGATGGTGTGTACCAGTTAATCGGGATAGAGTTTCACGATCCCTATCCTCCTGTCCCACCGCCACCCTATGTATCTAAGTACCCGGCTATGGACGTCATAGAAATTGTAATAGATATGGGATGATTTCATCGTCCCTGAGCAATGGAGGAGAAAAGTCATGAAAAGGCTTCCAGTAATGCTACTCGTTGCATTGATCGCAGTATCGTGCGCTGGCAGGGAGCCCTCAAGTCCGGAGATATCGGCACTTGGACGTGCTGGGCAATGGTTCCGCGATCCCTGGATGTTGTTTGGGGGTGTGCATCCTTGCATGGAAACGGACGTAGCGGCTATCCTGGTTTGTTCGAACGCGGGTAATGCCGGAACGGTCTGGGTTGATGGAAGCGGCGTTCGATGGTCCGTAGCGACGTCCGTGCTTGACCAGGAAGCGGCGCCGCCAACGTATATCGGATACTACCGTTTCCTTCCCCAGTGGCCCGATAGCGAAGCGGACTTCGGACCAGGCAGAGCCTGCGGTTGGCCTGGCCAGTGCAGGTACTTGAAGGTGTCAGCCTGTTACATGGAGCTTTACGGCTACGTAGAGGTGATCACGGCATGTCAGTGGAGACCCACCGAGGAGGACGACTGGGATATCCTTGTCGAAAGGAGGAAGTTCGATCCTGACGACTTCGCCGCCGGCAGTCCGGCGGATCCCATGCAACCGCCCTCCTATTGGCTTTTCTCAGAGGAGATGGATCAGCAATGGCCGGATCTCGCGCATGATCCGGAATCGGGGGACGTCTATCTTGTGTACTCGCACGAGGAAGTGGAGGGCAACGAGTATAGGCTGTATTACAGGAAAGGTAACAGAGAGTATTGCGGCGAAGTGACTTGGGGGCAGAAGGTTAGCTGCCAAAAGACAGAAGGCGAGGACGAGCACAACGGCTTCTTCCCGCGGGTAGATATAGGTCGAGTGACCGTTCCGGGTTACACGGGGCTTCAGTTGATCGGAATCGCCTACACCGGGCAACAAGGAAACATCTGCAATGTTTGGATCAACTACTGGCCTATTCCGGGAGGTCCTCCTCCTGACATGCCCCACAATCACAAGATCGAGGATCGGAACTGGGCAGACCACAATGCTGGCTTTGCGACCATAGATATCGGTCCGCCAAACACTGATTTCGCGGCGATAGCATTCATTCAAGCACATTCACCCAACTGGCAACAGGCGCATGTCACGTTTGCGGACTCAATATCTTATTCGTTTACCTATATAGAACAAGATATGTGTCCCTATCAGTACGCGGCTTACCCCTCTGTGGCGATACATCAGGGCGCTCCTTACAGCGCCAGCGTGTCATTCCATGCCTGGGACGGAGTAGTCCAGCATCATTGGCATCCTGCAGCACGGCAGGTAGTGGTACGTCCAGGCGGAAACGTGCAACTCGGTGATCCCACTATCATCTCCTATGACGTCCACGGTTATTGGAACCGGGCCATTGCCTGGGATTACGACTTCGGGGTCAACACATCGTTGGTTGTCTATGATGACAACAGCTACTGGATGGTCTGGTCGAGTCTCATTGACACGCCCGGACCCGAGTACGTGCATGGTGCGTTCGGCTATACTGATCCTCCCACGTAGCGGGATTCCGTCGTCGCAGCAGATCAATCAACCCGCGTCTCTGACGCGGGTTTTTTTTGCCTGCAATCCGGGGTAGGTGTCTACAATCCCCAGTACATTTCGTATTCGAGGGGGTGGGGGGCGCGGGAGAGGAGGTTCAATTCCTCGCGATGCTTGTAATTGATGTAGTTGTAGAGGAGGGTTTCGTCGAACGTGTCGCATTCGAGGAGGAATGCGTGATCGTTCCTGGGGGACGCGAGGGCCTGCTGGAGGTTGTCGGGGAGGAAGCACTGCGGATGGTCTTCGGGATTGATTTCGGGCGGAATGCCGTCGAACGGTCCGAAGCGTTCGGGAGTGGGATCGATTTGGTTCTTCACGCCGTCGATTCCGGCCATGAGCAGCGCAGCGATTGCGAGGTAGGGATTCATCATGGCGTCGCCCGGACGGAACTCGCATCGCGCGTGCCTGCCGGTTGCGTACTTGGGGATTCGCACGGCGGCCTCGCGGTTGGCGACGGAGTAGAAGAACCGTACCGGGGTCTCGTTACCGGGTCTGAGACGGCGATAGGAATTGGTGGTCGGGCTGGTGAAAGCGAGAACTGATCGGCCGTGGGAGAGGACTCCGCCGAGGAAGTGTTTCGCGAGATCGCTCAATCCGCCGTAGCCGTCGCCGGCGAACAGGTTATTGCCGTCCTTGAGGAGTCGAAAGTGGATGTGGAGGCCATTACCGGCCGCGTCGGCGATGGGTTTCGGCATGAAGCAGGCTTCGATGCCGCGATCGACGGCGACATAGCGGATGATGTACTTCGAGACAAGGATGCCGTCGGCGGTGGTCAGTGCGGGGGAGAATCCGAGCTCGATCTCCTGCTGACCCGCGGCGCCGACCTCGACATGGTGGTATCTGACGGGAAAGCCGGCTTCCGCGATGCGGGACGCCATGATCGCGCGATCGTTCTGCCGGCAGTCCTGGGGGTGCGCGGCGAGGTAGCCCCGGTTTTCCATGAGGCGCTCGCTCGCGGCCACGGTATCGGCACTGATGGGTCGTCCGACACCGGGCGCGCCCAGGCGGTAGAAGGCTTCGTAGGGATCGTTATGGAAGTTCGCCTCGGCGAAGAGGTAGAACTCGAGCTCGGGAGCGCAGACGAAAGTGTCGGCGATGCCGGTTTTTCTGAGGTAAGCGACTGCGCGTTTGAGGACGCTTCTGGGATCAAGGGGAGTTTCTTCGCCGGAGCCCGCCTCGACGATGTCGCCGATGGAGCTGAGCGTGGGGACATCGAAGGTGGTGTCGAGGAAGCAGGCGGTGAGGTCGGGGCGCGCGGACATGTCGCCGCTGCGGACATCGCGGAATCTCGGGATGCTGGATGAATCGAAGCCGACGCCTTTCTCGATCATGCTTGTGTCGACCGACTCGCGCATGAGGGTTATGTGGTGCCAGCTTCCGATGAGGTCGCAGAACTTGATGTCGAACTGGCGAATCGAGTTCTCCTCCATGTAAGCCCGGCATTGTTCGAGCGAGTCAAATCGGAGCATGATCGAACCTCCGTCCAACCCAATCAGGGGCTGACCCCAAGACCCCAACCTGTTTATCGGCAATCGGTAGTATAATCCGGCAAGTTGGCCTGCCTGTGAGCATATTGTACCATGTGACAATCGAAACGGCAGGCGATTGAGGGGTGTGGCAGGGGCGCAATCACGATTCAGGAGGTATTTTCATTCGCAGCAGGCAGATTCCCCATGACGCAAGAGAGAGGACATAAGCCTCGTCCCCGGTTTGACGAACCGGCGGTTACCCGACTGAAAGGATTCGTGGCGTATCGGGAAGCGTTCGCGCGCATGCTTCGCGCGATATGGCTGCCGGGGCTGGTATTCGTGGTGGTCATGATCTATCACTGGCCGACGCTTGGGCAGGGATTCGTCGCGGACGATTTCGCGTACATGCCGATCTTCAAGTACGCCGTCGGGGATTACATCGAGGCGATGGCCAAGATCCACAGCGGGGTGATGGAGTTTCCGTTCTTCCGTCCGGTGACGTTCTGTTCGTTCAGGATCGACTACCTGATCTGGGGCGTCGATCCGGTAGGGTTTCATCTGAGCAACATCGTCCTGCACTCACTGAATGCGATTCTGCTTTTCTACCTGGCGAGGTCGCTGGGATTCGGGAAGATCGGGGCGGTTGGGGCGAGTCTATTGTTCGGATTGTGGCC
Organism: uncultured Planctomycetota bacterium; assembly: GCA_964387135.1. Taxonomy (GTDB): domain Bacteria; phylum JAJVIF01; class JAJVIF01; order JAPKYR01; family JAPKYR01; genus CAYLVL01. The sequence continues at coordinate 6,096 of CAYLVL010000052.1, read as the reverse complement.
GACGAATCCCGAGGCGGTCACGTGGGTGAGCGGACGGTTCGATATCCAGTCGCTCAACTGGCTTATCGTTGCGTTCCTGTTGTGGATCGCGGGGAGATGGCGGAACGACGGTCGATATCTCGGGGTGTCGGCGATTGCGTTTTTCATCGCGCTTATGTGCAAGGAGATAGCGGCAGCGGGAGTGCTGGCGTTGCCGCTTGTGGACTGGGTGCTTCATGTAAGGAGCAGGAGGGAGTGGGGATACGGGGTTGGATTTCGGTGGCAGTGGTACGTGGCGTACCTCGCGGTCGTGGTCTGCGTGGTGGCGTTCAGGTTCTGGCTGTTCGGGGATGTCGGGGGGTACACGGACGAGAATTTCAGCCCGGTGTATTTCGGAAAGAGCCTCAACGTATTGTGTGCCAATCTTGCAGGTGACTTGTGGATGATGATAACTCCATTGAACCGGGTTCTGTGGGCGGAGTGGTCGTATGGTTGGCAGGCGACATTTGTTGTGGCGGGGATTCTGGCGGGAGTGGGGCTGGTTGTCGGGTTGTTTATTGCGATAAAGGATGCTCGTAGGGGAGATGGGCTGCCGATTGTGCAGATTGCTGTCTCGGTGATCTGGATACTCGTCATGCTGTTGCCTGTTTTACCGATCCAGGCGGTACAGGAGAATCTTCGATTCTCGCGGTTTCTGTATATCGGATCAGCGGGACTGGCGATGTGGTTTGGGGTCGCTTTGGGTGCGGGGATGCGTGGAGGGAGCTTGTGGAAGATCGTGACGGTGTTGCTGATGGTCGGGGTGTTGTTTGTCGCGGGTAACGGGCTGAGGCGGAATAATGTCGCATGGATGGAGGCGGGGGAACTGGCGGGGATCATGCACACGACGATGGCGGCGCATATAGTCGATCTTCCGGAGGGCGCGAGTATTTTCATGGTGAACACTCCGTGGCTGCATAAGGGGGCGCAGTGTGTACCGCACAATCCGGAGAACTACGTGCTGTTCGAACAGGGCACGGAAGGGATCAGGTCGCATCGGGTGGATATGGAGCATGGGGAAGTTGATGAGTGGTGGGAATCGATACGGTCGAATTGGTCCAGGCCCGGAGCGGGTTTCGAGTGGATAGGGTCGGAGAGGAGGATGAGAGTGTTGGGGACGTTTTGGGTGGAGGAGTGAAGAGACCGGGGACAGCTTCGGGGGTGAATTCGGGGACAGCCAGGCTTTTCGCGCGCGAGCAGGTAGCAGGATTGCAGGTGTCATGAACGCGAAAGGGCTGACAGTCCCCGGTTGATGGTCGCTGGCTTTAGACTGAACCGTGGGCTAATATTCCTGCGTCAATTTTCTACCGTGAGCTTTGTGCATTCCCATCCTATTCCATGGAGGATTCGCGAAAATGACATTCACAAGGAGAATCATCTCAATAGTGCTTTTTGTTGTACCGCTACTGCTGATGTCATTTACTTCCGGCTCGTACGCGACCAATGTGCAGGTGGAGACGACGCTGGAAGACCAGACGGACATGGCGATCACGATCTACAACGACGGCACCGGTCTGGTGAAGGACACGCGGCTTATCCAGACGCCGGACGGGCAGTTCGAGCTGATTTTCATGGACGTGGCGTCGACAATCGACGCGACCAGCGTTCATTTCGTCAGCCTTACTGAGCCGGAAGCGTTGGCGATCCTGGAGCAGAACTACGAGTATGACCTTGTCAGCACGGAAGCCTTGTATCGGAGGCATATCGACAAGCATGTCACGATCCGGACGGAGGACGGGAGGACCATAGACGGCACGCTTCTCTCGTACTCGGGATCGCTGGTGGTTCAGACTGAGGACGGGATCGTAATCGTGCAGAATCCGATCGAGGTGCAGTTCGAGGAATTGCCGGAGGGTTTGATCACCAGACCGACGCTACGATGGTCGCTGATCAACTCCGGCGGTCGGAGCCATGAGTGCGAGATGAGTTACCTGGCGAGCAACATGCGCTGGAACGCGAATTATGTCGCGGTGGTCGGGCCGAACGACGACAGGCTCGATCTGACGGGCTGGGTGACGATCAACAACAACTCCGGCACGGCCTATCACGACGCGACGTTGAAGCTGGTCGCGGGCGAAGTGCATCGGGTGCGGCCGGAGTACGGCTACGCGGGCGAAATGGCCATGGACATGGCCATGCCCAGGGCCGCCGAGGGATTGGGATTCGAGGAAGAGTCGTTCTTCGAGTATCACCTTTACACACTCCAGCGACCGGCTACTCTTCTCAACAATCAGCAGAAGCAGATCAACCTGCTCGAGGGGGAGGGGATCGGTGTAGAGAAGATATTCGTCTTCGACCCCGGCTACGCGTATTACGGTCGGGGCGACACGGCCGAGGGCGCGATCGAGGTCCGTCTCAAGTTCATGAATTCGGAGAGTAACGGGCTGGGGATACCGATACCCGCGGGAGTGCTGAGAGTCTACAAGGAGGACTCGTCGGGATCATTGCAGTTTATCGGGGAGGACCGTGTTGATCACACACCGAAGGACGAGGAGATCGAGATATTCCTCGGCGAGGCATTTGACATTGTTGGAGAACGAGTCGTTCTGGATCGGAGGGAGATCCGGTATGACACGTGGGAGTACGATGTCGAGGTTACGGTAAGAAACCATAAGGACGAGACAGTGGAGATCACGTACTGGGATCATGTCTGGGGCGACTGGGAAGTGCGCATGAGCAGTCACGAGTACTACCGGAAAGACGCGAGCACGGTCGAGTTCATTTTCCCGGTCGAAGCGGACGGCGAGACGGTTCTGACCTACACGATACGACGGGAATGGTAAAAAAGCGATCGTCATGCTGAGCCTGTCTTGGCTCCAGGTTGTGATTGCGGGAGATTCGAGCAGGCTTAAAAATATTGAAATGGCGTGTTTTGACGCGTGTTTTCATGAGAAAAATGTCGCAAATCGCGGGATTTTTGCCATGATTGTCGCGTAAACGCTTGAAATCAGCGTCGCTAATCATTATATATACGCGGGTTCGCCCACTTATCGGCGCGGAATAGGTTCCCGGAAGTCCATGATCGGGCTCCGAGGATTACTATACGCCGTTTACATAAATTATCAGCAAACACAAAGCGAGATAAACATTCAGCAAGAGGACTGACTTAACATGACTCAGACAGACATTGATGTCGTACTACAGGAATCACGAATATTCCCCCCTCCTCCCGAATTCAGCAAGCACGCTCATGTCAAGAGCATGGAGGAGTACCAGTCGATCTGGAAAGAAAGCATCGACGATCCGAACGGGTTCTGGGACAAGGTAAACAAGGACCTCGGGTTCGTGTGGTTCGAGCCGTACAAGCAGGTGCTTGACTGGTCCAACGAGCCGTTCGCCAAGTGGTTCGTCGGTGGGAAGACCAACATCGCGTACAACTGCCTGGATCGCCATCTCACCACATGGAGAAAGAACCGCGCGGCGATAATCTGGGAAGGTGAGCCCGGCGACAGCCGCACCTACACGTACCAGCAGCTTCACTACGAGGTCTGCCGGTTCGCGAATGCCCTGAAAGAGCTGGGCATCAAGACGGGCGATAGGGTATGCCTGTACATGCCGATGATTCCCGAGCTTCCGATCGCCATGCTGGCCTGCGCCAGGATTGGAGCTCCGCATTCGGTGGTATTCGGCGGATTCTCATCGGAAGCACTTAAGGACAGGGTCATTGACGCCGAGGCGAAGATGGTGATCACGGCCGATCACGGCTGGCGTCGCGGCAAGACCATCCCGCTGAAGGAAGCGACCGATGAGGCCGTCAAGAACTGCCCCACGGTTGAGAACGTCATCGTCGTCAAGCGTGTCGGCGACAAGGGACCCAAGATCAACTGGGTCGAGGGTCGCGACCACTGGTGGCACGATGTAATCGAGGGAAAGAGCGGCGAGTGCGAGGCTGTGCCGCTGGACGCGGAGCATCCGCTGTACATCCTCTACACTTCCGGAACGACCGGAAAGCCCAAGGGCATCGTTCACACAACTGGCGGCTACATGGTCGGAACGGCCTACACGTGCAAGATGGTGTTCGATATCCACGATGAGGATACGTTCTGGTGCACGGCGGATATCGGCTGGGTGACGGGTCACTCGTACATTGTCTATGGACCTCTCGCCCTGGGAACGACGTCAGTGATGTACGAGGGTGCGCCGAACCAGCCGCACGAGGGTCGTTTCTGGGAGATCGTCGAGAAGTACAAGATCAACGTTTTCTACACCGCTCCTACCGCAATCCGTGCGTTCATGAAGTGGGGCAAGGAGCATCCGGAAAAGTTCGATCTGTCGAGCCTGAGGCTCCTGGGTACGGTCGGCGAGCCGATCAACCCCGAGGCATGGATCTGGTATCACGAGACAATCGGGAAGAAAAAGTGCCCGATCGTCGATACCTGGTGGCAGACGGAGACCGGGACGATCCTGATCAGCCCGCTGCCGGGAGCGACACCGACGGTACCCGGCTCGTGCACGCTGCCGCTTCCCGGCGTTGACGCGGCGATCGTGAATGCCGCCGGTGAGGAGCTTCCTCACGGCAAGGGCGGGATTCTCGTCATCAAGAAGCCGTGGCCCGCTATGCTGAGGACTCTCTGGGGAGACGACGAGCGGTACAAGGAAGTCTACTGGAGCGAGATCCCTCACATGTACAAGGCGGGCGACTCGGCACGACGTGACGAGCGCGGCTATTTCTGGATCATGGGCCGCCTTGACGACGTGCTGAACGTTTCCGGACACCGTCTCGGCACGATGGAGGTCGAGAGCGCGCTTGTGGCTCACCCGAAGGTGGTTGAGGCCGCGGTTGTGGGCGCTCCCGATGAGCTTACCGGCGAGGCCGTTTTCGCGTTCGTGACACTCGAGGGCGGCTTCGAGCCCGGCAAGGACATGGTAAACGAGTTGAGAGCTCACGTGGAGAAGGAGATCGGCAAGCTCGCGAGGCCGAAGAAGATTCTCTTCACCGACTCGCTGCCGAAGACCCGCTCGGGCAAGATCATGCGGCGGCTCCTCAAGGAGATCGCGGCCGGCCAGACGCCGATGGGCGACACGACGACGCTGGAGGATCACAGCGTACTGACGAACCTGAGCTCGCTGGCGTCGAAGGAGGACGAGTCTTAGGCTCGTCGAAAAAAGCGATTGAGAATCAGCAAGGCCGCGATGTCGCGGCCTTTTTTTGCTATACGCACAAATCAGGTTTGATTGCCCAACGCTCTTACTTCGATGTTGCCGGGGTGCCGAGGATCGCTGTCATGTCCTGCTCGACCGTTGATATCGGCATGATGTTGAAGTTCTTCACCAGCGCGTCGAAGACCGGTGGTGTGACGAATGCCGGGAGTGACGGTCCGATGCGTATGTCCCTGATGCCCAGGTGCAGAAGCGTCAGCAGAATAGCGACAGCTTTCTGCTCGTACCACGAGAGGATGATCGACAGCGGAAGGCCGTTGACATCGGTGTCGAAAGCGTCGGCGAGTGCGGAGGCGATCTGAATGGCAGAGTAGGCGTCGTTGCACTGCCCGATGTCCATGAATCTCGGGATGCCGTCGATGTCGCCGAACTCCATCTTGTTGAACCGGTACTTGCCACAGGCGAGAGTCAGGATGATCGTATCGTCGGGAGCGTTTTCGGCGAACTCGGTGTAGTAGTTCCGACTCGATTTCGCGCCGTCGCATCCGCCGATCAGGAAAAAGTGCCTGATCTTTCCTTTCTTGACCGCGTCGACGACCGTGCCCGCGACATTCATGACCGCATTGTGACCGAAGCCGGTCCATGTGTACTTGTCAGGTCCGTCTTCGGTGAAGCCCTCGACCGCAAGCGTGGCTTCTATGACGGGAGTGAAGTCGCGGTCGGGTATGTGCATGACATCGGGCCAGGCTACGAGCCCGCAGGTGAAGATGCGCCCCATGTAGCCGTCTTTCGGCTTCTGGATGCAGTTTGTAGTCATCAGGATCGCGCCGGGGAACCTGTCGAACTCCTTACGCTGATTCTGCCAGGCGCCGCCATAGTTGCCGACGAGGTGCTTGTACTTCTTCAGGCCGGGATACCCGTGGGCGGGAAGCATCTCGCCGTGGGTGTAGACGTTGATGCCCTTGCCCTCCGTCTGCT
>CAYLVL010000051.1:0-11402 GCA_964387135.1 uncultured Planctomycetota bacterium | reverse complement strand
GTTCAGCCACGCCCGAAAGGATCTGAAGTGGGAGAATCAGGTCGAGCCGCTGTTGAAATGGGCGGCTGATCCGAGGCTGACACACGGTCCGGGCGCGGGGTTTTTCGCGGACGCGGTCGGGGAGCCATCGCCGAGGGGAAGACCGGGCGATGTCGCGTCGCTTATGGGCAGGCTGCTCAAGAGGCTTCGGAAAGGTTGAACCTGCCGGGCTTCCAGACGTTCTGAACAGCATGGGGGGATGTACGAAACGCCCTGTGGTGGTAGAATTCAGGGGTGCTTAGTAATGGTGAAGTCATGAAGATGAGTTTGCAGTTCCATGACATAAGGAAATCACGAGCGATCGGGGTTTTTCTGATTATCGGGGCCGCTGTTGTTCTCGTGGTTTTGGCGTCCTCATGCGAGCTAAGGAATGAGGTTCCGGGCTCGGCGGCGAAGGTCGCGAAAGTGGACACGGATTATGTCTACGAGGGCAATATCTCGAAGTATGTGGAGGACTACCGCCAATACCACCGGGTACGGATCTCGCCCTTCATCGGATTCACGCCGGACGAGATTCTGATCGCCCGTGAGGAGGCGATCGACGATGAGATCCGCAAGGAGATCAAGCGGCTCCCGGGAGTTGACATCCAGGGGCCGGATGTGCGCGCTCTGGCCAATACACGGATGGAAGAGCTCGCCTGGGACATCTACAGGCAGCTTACGGAGGAGGGAGCGGATTTCGCCCGACTGGCAAGAGAGTATTCGGATACTTCGACGGCCAGGACCGGCGGGTTGCTTCAGCCCTTCGGCATGATTGACAATGCCGAGCCGTACCAGCGACTGGCATACACGATGCCCGTGGGCGAGATATCGGAGCCGTTCAGCGGTGCCGACGGGTGGCGGATAATCAGGCTGGACAGCGTCGAGCACGATCCGCTTGTCGGCGATCTCTACCACATCAGCATGATCAGGCTGACGCCCGATCTGACAGAGGCCGAAGCCGAGTTGCTGAACCGGATAGCCGAAGAGCACACGATCGAGATACTTGATCCCAAGTACAATTCGCGTAGAGCGCTCGCCGACGGTGATTACCAGACGGCGTTGGATATGGCTGAGGAAGCGATTTCGCGCAACGAAGACGATGAGCTCGGGCACTATCTTCGCGCCCGCGCGCTCTGGCAGCTTGACAGGAAGGATGAGGCTCTCGAGGAGCTGGAAATCGCAGCGGAAGTGGGCAGGGTCTCCGACGCCCTGGTTCCGTACTATCACTACTATCGCGGCGAATACCTCGAGGAGCTTGGACGCACGGAGGACGCACTGGAAGCGTATCGCGCCTCCTACGCGGCATGGCGGCAGGACATAAACATCGCGTATGATCTCCTGGACGCCTACGAAAGGCTGGAAGATACCGAGTATGCGGAGATCATGGAACAGGAGATCGCGGACATAGCCGCGCAGGACTCGGTCGTGCTCACGTTCGGAGAGCGGGAGGCGGCGACCGAGGGAGTCATTGTCACAGGTGAAGGACGGCACGAGGGCGTCGGAAGCGCGGAGTACGAACCGGGTTATAGAGAATAATTGACGGAGCTTTGCTCCTTTGCATGGATACTTGTTAAGGGGGAAGCGTTACTACAAACCGCGCACGAGGGAGATTTTCATGAAGGATTCACTGCGGGGCGGAATACTCGTCTCGGTAATACTGTTCGGGATACTCGTTTATTATTTCATCTGGGTCTATCAGCCCGCCGAGCCCGTTACGGCCGAGAATGGGGATGAAAATGGCGGCGTTACCGCGGTCAATTACCTCAATTTCACGCCGAACATCCCCGACGATCGGGCCGTGGAGATCGGCGGTCCGGCTCCCGATTTCGCCTATCTGACCATCGACGGCCGGGAGTTCAGGCTGTCGGACTACTTCGGCGTCAAGCCGGTCGTGATAGATGTATGGGCCACGACATGTCCGCCATGCATGCTGGAATTGCCGGTCTTGCAAGAGCTGTACGATGAGTACTCGGACCGTGTGGAAATCGTTGCGGTAACCAGCGAGAGACGACAGTCCGCGAGCCAGGTCGCGAGAGTCGTGCGGGACAAGAACCTCACCTTCCCGGTCATCCACGATCCCTCCGGCGCGATAGTGAGCATTTACCCCACACGTTACATTCCTTACCTTGTTTTTATTACCCGTGACGGCATGGCGATTGAGGAGCACAGCGGCTACAGCGAGAGCATCAAGCAGCAGATCATCGACATACTCGATCTTGAATAGGCGAAGGTCAAGGAACAGCCTGCGGATAGCTACCAGCTTGCAAGATAATCGGGGACGCTGTAGTCCGGGGATGTCGTGAGCTCGGGCAGAGTCTCCTCGCGCGACAGGGAATCCTCGAGCAGAGCGCCGAGGTCCACGTGCGTTTTCGGATTCAGTTGTGTCTTGAGGTACTCCACGACACTCGGAGACGGGGGGATCTCGGTCAATCCTCCTGCCGCCTCCAGACCTAGCTGTCGGAAGTGGAAGGCGTTGAAGACAAGCTGCTCGTTTTTCTTGAGGAGCCCCGGCTTGGCGAAGAACTCATACGCTTTCTCGAGTACCATGAAATCGCGGGGATATTTCTCGGGATTGTAAATCTTGACCAGCCTGAAGTAGTTGGCCTGGGCCTCCTCGGCGGTGACGCCCTTTTTCACGCCCAGCGTCCAGTAATTCCTGTTCGCCGACCTCAGTTCGTCGAGGGTCATCTCGCGCTTGACTTCGGCTCTGGTCGGCTCGATCTGCTTCAGGCTGACCAGGTGGTTGATCATCTTCCGTGTCTCTTCGAGCACGAAAGAAAATTCCTCCTCGTCGATCGCCTCGGGCTGCTCCTGGCACAGGGTGAACAGGCGATCGAAATACTCCATGGCCCTTTCGTCGTCGTTCAGCCAGAAATGCGCCAGTCCCAGATTCTGTAGGGCCTGCCAGTTATTAGGGGCCGTTTTGAGGATGGTCTCCCACTCGCGGATCGCGCCCTGTAGGTTGTCCGACTTCGCGGCCATGTAACCGGCCTGGAGGTGCGACAGGGAAATTGCCCGGTCGATATCATCGGGACTCGCTCCGGCCTCGCCCGCCAGCTTGAACGCCTCCCGGCTTTTCTCGGGCTCCCCGTGCTCGAGGAAGTGATAACCAAGGAGCATCAGGGCGTCGATTCGCTGCTTGCCGCTCAGCTCCCTGTGACCTTCCTGGAGAATATGGCTCCAGTAATGCAGTCCCAGGTTGGGCTTCTTGAGCTTGATGTACATGAGCCCGAGCAGGAACTCGGCCTCCACCCTGTCGGGCTTCTTCTCGTCCTTGTAATACTTCTCAAGATAGGCGGCGCCCCTTTCGTAGTCGGCCCGCTTATAGGCCATTCGGCCGATAAGACCTACGGGGAAGCCCAGCTTGGTCTCAAGGTCGGCGTAGGTGTACTCCTCCAGCGCCGGGGGCCAGTCGATCTCGATCGGGTTTCTCCAGATGCCCAGGAATCTCAGCTTGACGGCGCCGGGAACCTTGTGGGCCATCAGCCATTCTGCGGCATCTCTCGCGGCTTCGTGACGTCCGAGGCGGAGGCAGATCACGCTCCAGATTTTGTGCGCGAGCTCTGCGCCCACCTTGTCGCGCAAGCCGAGCGATCTCTCAAGCCGCTCCATTGCCGCCTTGGGCCTTCCCGCGCTGATGTCGGCCATCGCGTGAAGGCTGGATGTCCGCGCGTCGCGTATCCCGGTTTTCTCCGCCGCCTCAAGGACTCTCCGGGCGGCTTTCTCGTCGCCTTTCTGGAAGTGGAGGATGGCGAGCCTGAGGTATCGCTCGTTGGCGATCTGGGCCCAGGGGGGTTTCTTCTGTCCCGGAAGCTCGTTCAGGAGAGCCTCCGCGCCGTCGAGGTTGCCCGACTCGATATTCCTGTCCGCCAGCACGGTCCGCGCGATGAGCCTCGCCTCATCAAGGGCGGGCGTTTGTATGCCGCCTCCGGCCGCCCGGTCCAGAAGCTTCAGGCCTTCTTCCCATTCGTTTTCCGTGCACTTGATTATGCCCTTGCGATAGTCGGCAAAGGCCACAACCGATTTGTCGCCGGACCGCACATGCTCGTACTCCGCCAGGGCGTCCGACCGCTTGCCCTTGCCCTCAAGCACCATTCCCTGTCTGAGCCGGACCATGGGATGATCGGGATACTGCCCCTCCAGCACATCGAGCTCCTTCTTCGCTCCCGATGCATCCCCGCTCATGAGCTTGAGGACGGCGATGCGATATCGATAGGCGGGATTCTGCCTGTCGGCGCGCTGGAGATCCTTGAATATGCCGAGACCGGTCTGGTAGTCGCCGCTTCCCTGGTAGCTGACACCGAGCAGGTACTGGAGGATGGGATTCTTGTCGACTTTGAAGGCTTCGCTGAGGATTTGAATCGCTTCCTTGAATTTGCTCTCCCTGATTTTGTCCCTGGCGATTCTTGTGGTCGTCTGCGCGACGACTCCCGGCCTGACCCCTTCAGCCGCGGACAGGTGCCCCCGCGAGATCATGTCCGCGAGCAGCGGGAAGTAACGCTCATCCTGGCCGTGCTGGTTCAGGATGTAGGCAAGGGACCATCCTGCGAGCTTTCTGTCACCGGGTTTGAGTTCGAGGGCGCGGAAGATGATCGGGAGGCTTCGCTCGGACGGAGAGCCGGTCTGGCGATAGAGATCCGCGAGCGCGACCGCCATGCTGTCGCTCTTGGATCTCTCGTACACCCTCTCCAGCAGGGGAATGTCCTTCATTTCAGCCTTTCCGCTCTCAACAAGCGCGCCTGCGAGCAGCTCCTCCTCCTCCTTGGAGGCGGTCCTGTTCCCCACGTTGATCCTGTAGACCCTGCACGCGTCCTCGTCGCTACGCCCCTCCTTCGCAAGCACCGGACCTATCTTGAGCGCGAGAGCCTTCGCGTCCTTCGTTGATGTTTCCGGATGCTTTATGTACTCGAGCAGAGGATTCGCCCGCGATCCTTCCATGCGACCGCCGCGCATGGCGACTTCCTTCAGGGCTTTCAGGATATCGTAGTTATCGGGGTCGGCGGCGTGCGCCATACGGTAGATTCTCGCGGCTTCCTCGGTGACGCGACCGGCGTTGAGGTGGGCGCTCGCCAGGGCTTTCACCACATCACTGAGATCGGTCCCGGCGCCTTCCTTGAGCGCCTGCTGGTAGACCAGGACCGCGTCCTCATGCTGGGCTTTCGACTCGGCATATCGACGGGCGAGGTAGATGGTGTTCTCGCGCTCGCGGGGCATGTCATCGAAGAACGCCTGAAAGACCTCCATCGCCTGGGGATCGCGTCTGCCGCCCAGTCGATAGCGCTCAGCGAGTATGCTCAGAAGGGTTGTTCGCTTCGGGTGGTCCTTCCACACCACCTCGTACACTCTGCACGCGTCCTCATCGTCGGCATGCGCTGCGAGGAGATGATCGACCAGCTTATCTGCGAGCTCGGGATCCTTGGTTTTCTTGTAGGTGGCGACCAGGACCTTCACCTGCTCGGGGGTAAGGACGGGCAGATGCGCCAGCACCGCAATCTTCGCCTTCTTGAACGACTCCTCGTCGGGAAAGAACTTCAGCGCCCTTTCAATTACAGGCAACGACTCGCTGACAGGGGGAGTTTGCGAGGCATACGTGCGCGCAAGGGCGTAAAGGAAGTCCTGGTTGGTTGAGAACTCGTGGAAGGCGCGCCTGAAGACGTTGAGAGTGGTGCGATCGTATTTCTCGAGCTGCTTGCAGCACATCGCGAGGCCGAAGATCACGCGCGGATTTTCCGGCGCTCGTTCGTACATTCTCTTGAAAAGCGGAAGAGACGACTCGTCGAATTTCTTCTCATCGACGTACTTGCTGCATAGTGACAGTGCGACATAGTTGTTGTCGGGGAGCTTTCTGGAAGCCTTTTCCAGAAGCTGCGTTATTCGCGGATCGTCGTGGTCCTGGGAGATTTCCGCGAGCAGCTTGGCCACGTCAGCAAGGCCATGCTGCTGCTCCAGGGCTTCGGTAATTATGTCCAGAGCCTTTTCGACATCGCCTCTCTTGAAATGGGACGAGGCTTCAAGATAATACGAGCGCAAAAGTTCATTGGAGAACTTCACGGGGCTCCCGGCATCGATCTTGCTTCGAGCCTCTTTCGATGACCGAGCGCATTCTTCCCACTCCCCCTTGCCGAACGATTCCTCGGCCTTGCGGAGCAGCTTGTCAATCTGGCGCCCGGGACCGAATATGCGCCCTATTGGTGCCATGAAGCGGTTATTATATCAGAAGTTTCCCGCGCAACGTTGATATCGATTCGACACGGGCGGCCTCCGGTTTCGGGGATTGTTTCAAGTCACAAATAAATCCGCCTTCGTGGCGATCCAAGCTTGACACATCATGATGAGCTTGCATAGACTTGCTGAACCATGAGCGACGATACACCGCAGAAGCAATCTCTCGACTCCGGTCGGAAGCCACAGGCAGCGAAGAAAAGAAGAGTCGGCAGGGGACTTGGTGAAGTGCCCGAGGAGCCTTACTGCCCGGTGTGTCTGGAGCTCGGGTTCAAGGAGGAATTGTTCGAGGTCACCGGGCTCGTGGTAGTGGCCCCTAATCCGCAGGCCGAGAAGGGCGCGCCGAGAGTGATCGACTGCACCGGCGGATGTCGATTCTCGCTTGAGCCGTACTTCAATCCCATGTCGGACGGGCGATTCTGCTACATGGTGCTGGACTCGAAGAGGAATCCCGGCGCGGTCGTCAACCATTACTGGTTCAAAGCCGAGTGGATAGGGCCGCCTCGAACGGAATGATGCCGGCTGGAAGCCGGCGTTCCGTATAATCATGCTACGAAGAGGTAGTCAGCCGGTTTCGTCCGGGAAGTAGACCGTTACTTCGGTCTCCTCGTTCTCGTTAACCTCGACTCCGCTGATGACCCTGACAATGCCGTCGGCTTCGGCCTCGATCCGGTAAATGCCCACCGGCACGTCGGTGAGATACCAGTCCGGGCTTTCGATGCGCTCGCGATCGAACCTCTCCAGCAGGTTTCCCATGCTGTCGTAGACCCTTACCCAGCCCCAGACATCGTTGCCGGAGTCCGTGCGAAGCATGATGAAGATATCCCCGAGAGCAATGTCGATTTCGAGGCCCACCTGCATCTGCTCTCCCGGGGAAAGGTAAACGGTTTCCTCGGACTGGATATCCTCGTATTCCGCGAGAATCCTGTATTGTCCCGGTGGCAGGCGGGAATAGAGGTAGGAGGTCGACGGGGCTTCGTCGATCAGCGTGCCCTCACTGTCATAGATACTCACCGCGGCATTGAGAGGGAAGCCGTACACGTTGGCGACCTCCACTTCCAGCGTTCCCAGCTCGATCGGCAACTCGGCTTCGTAGGTGTTTTCAAGTCCGGGACCCACCTGCACTCCCGATATCTCCTGGTAGAAATCCCCCACCCGTATCTGGAGCGTGTACGAGTCGGCGGGAAGCTCCACCCTGTGGACCGCTCCCACTTCCGTCGTATAGACCGCATCTCCGTTCGTGTTCACGAACGTGACCCGGGCCATCAGCGGCTGATCGTAAAGGTCACGCAGCATCAGCGTGAACGGCTCGCGATAGACGCTGAATTCCAGTACGACCGTCTTGCCGCCGTCCTCCCCGATCAGGAATCTGTCGCTCCTGACCTCCTCCCCGAGGTATCGTCCCACCACTTCGTATTCCCCCGGCTCAACGTCGATGGCGAGATCGGATGTGTCCAGACGCTCCTCGATTACGGTGTCAGTGCGGACATCGCGCACCAGGACATCGCCGGAGACCGCGTTACCGGACGTGTCCTGGAGATGGATTCTCAGGTTGTTCGTGAATTCCTGCGCGAACGTCTCGAGAGCCGCTGCCAGGTCCATGGTGGTGCCGATATCGATCAGCCGACCGCCGGTCTCGGCTGCGAACTCGCCGATCGATTCCTTCTCGGAGGTCGACATGTTCATGCCGTAAATCACGACTCTCGGCACGTCGGTCGCCCATGCGTATGTCGCGGCAAGCGTCGTGAAGTCGCGACCGCACTCGTCGCCGCCGCCTGTGATGACAAGGATAATCCTCTCGGCGCCTCTGGCGGAGCCGGCTGTATCGCCGAGCGCGTCCTCCACTCCCTGGTACAGGGCCCTCGTGCCCGCCGGGTGGATGGTGTCCACGAAGTCCTGGAACTGGCTCCTTATGCCGGTCGCGGGGGGGAAGTAGAGATAGGTCGTGTAGCAGTCGGCTGCTCCCGAGCCGCCCATGACCCTCAATCCGACAGCCACATCCGCCGGGAGATTCTGAAGCAGGGCGTTCAGGGCTGTTTTGACCTCGTCGAATCTGGTATTCGACGTCCCCGCCCGACCGGGCGCCGCCATGCTCCCCGACGCATCGAGAAGCACCATCATCTGCGTCTCCGCACTGGCGGCGCCTGCGATCATTAATAGGGCACAGGCGAGAAGACTAATAAGCAGCGGCTTTTTGACATCGCTAAGCATTCCGTTCCCTCCGCTCTGGTATTCGAAACAAGTATACCATTCGATAAAGACAGCAAATCGGGCTAAGGGGCTTGGGGGAATGTCGGTTTGGTGATATATTTTCATTGCGGCTTGGGGCAGAAACATTAAGCGGCTCGGGACAGGGATAGCTGAGAGGTCTGACGAAATAGGATTTACTGGAGATCAGACATGAAACGTACGGCTATCCTTCCGTCGGCAGCGGTTGTGCTGCTTTTTCTGCTTTCCTGCGCCGGGTCGTCCACTCCATCAGCGCCGGGCTTGCCCGGCGACTCGACGCCCGCGATAACCGGGGCATCCCGGTCCCGCTCGTCCAATACGTATCTCTGGGGATTGTGGGATGTCCGCTTCGATGTCGATAGTGAGCGAATCGAGTCCGTTCCGTTGAGGGGTGCAGCGTTCGCGTGCAACGTGAACACGTTCATCGACGGTCCCCCGTCGAATCTGCTCCTTACCCTTGGAACGGTCAACAACCAGCCCGCCTACATAGACATCCCGGTGGATGTCGGCATTCGGCACCCGTTCGGGACATTCACCAAGTTCACCGGATTCGATGTCCTGGGGGTTTTCATGGGCGACGGGTCCCACACATATCCCGGGCCCGATGCGTTCACGATCGCGGGTGAGGGCGACCAGCAGTTGCTCAATCCCGACGGCTGGACCCGCTGGTTCAACGCGGAGGAATTCGGCGATGTCTCGATGTTGTTCCTCGGCTACAATCCCGGCAAGCTCGGAAGCCGTAACTACACGCCGTCCGCCTGCCTTAATCCTTACAAGTACTTTGCGGACGGCCTTGGCGCTACGGCGGACGCCTTCAGCTTCCTTGAGAGTCACGCGGCGGACAGGGGCTACTTCGGAGCCGGGAGCATCAACTACCGCCATTACGATCTCCGGTTCCCCAAGCCCGGAGGAGTGAAGTTCCAGTACGCGGTGATCGCTCACTGGAAAAGCTCGGGCATGCCGGAGCCGACGATTGAGGATTTTCCGCCGGAAGCGAATGCGGATGAGGCCCTGATCATTGACGTTGAGGACTCGAGCACCGCCTGGTTTCAGAACAGCGCGTACGGCGGCGAGATCATCCTCGACATCAGCCCGATCGACTGGTCGGCGACCTGCTCGACGACCATGGAGGAGTACGGCATCAAGTGCTACTCCGACGCATGGTTCGGCGCTGCCTTCGCCGACATGACCCAGATCGGTCAGGGCGATAATTACTACACCTTCCGTCTCCAGACGCCGGTGGAGAGCCTTGATTCCGCCGATCCGCTGCCTGTATGGATCGAGGTCTTCTACCCCGAGCTCGACTACTCGAATGAGTTCGGGATCACGAACGACGCGGACGGCGTCCTGGCATCCTATTTCCTCCACGAAGCCTCGATAATCCCGACTGCGCCGCCTTCCATCACGGTTCTCACGCCGAACGGCGGCGAAGAATGGGAGGTCGGGACGGACCAGGAAATAACCTGGACATCCACGAACCTGACCGGACGCGTGCTCCTCGAGTACTCGAAGGACAATTTCGTGTCGGACATCAACACCATCGCGTTGAACCAGCCGAACGACGGGAGCCACATCTGGAAGAACATACCGGTCGATCCCTCCGGGACCGTGCGGGTGCGGGTCAGCTCGTTCGTGCAGCGCGACATAAATGATGTCTCCGACGAGGATTTCACCATCTTCCAGCGATCGATCGAGCTTCTGACGCCGAATGGCGGCGAGCAGTGGGAGGTCGGGTCGGATCAGGAGATAACATGGACCTCGGACTGGATTCCCGGGACTGTCTACCTGGACTACTCGAAGGACAACTTCGTCTCGGACGTCAACAGCATCGCGACCGATGTCCCCAATACGGGCTCATTCATGTGGGAGGGAATACCGGATGATGTCTCTACGACGGTCAGAGTGAGGGTAAGCTCGACGGACTTCCCGGCGCTCTATGATGTCTCCGACGAGGATTTCACGATTTCCAAGCAGACGATCCAGCTCCTGACGCCGAATGGCGGCGAAACGGTCGAAGCCGGATGCGATATGGAGATCACGTGGACCAGCGAGTACATAACCGGCGACGTATCGATCGATTACTCGAAGGACGATTTTGTCTCGGATATTCACCCGATCAGCGCGAGCGAGGACAACGACGGCAGCTACATGTGGACGGGGGTGCCCGCAGATTATTCGGACACCGTCCGGGTTCGTGTAAGCTCAGTTGATGCCCCGTCGGTGTATGACATATCGGATGGCGATTTCAACATAGTGGAGTTCGCCGGATGGACCAGAACGTGGGGCGGTACGGCCAGTGACCAGGCGAACCGGCTGGCTTTTGATACAGACGGCAACGCATATGTTGTGGGAAGCTTCAGAGACACGGTGGATTTCGATCCCGGACCGGGCATCATCACCTTCGCATCGAGCGGCGGAACGGACTGCTTCCTTGCCAGGATCAATTCCTGCGGCGATCTCGAATGGGTCCACGCGTGGGGCGGACCGTCGGACGATGAGGCTTTGGGGATTGCGGTTGATCCTACCGGTTATCTGTATGTAGACGGGACATTCAAGGACACCGTGGACTTCGATCCGTCAACCGGGACAGATGATCGCTCGGCCCACGGGCTTCTGGACTCCTTCCTGTGCAAGTACGATCTGTCGGGCAATTACATCTGGGTCCGGTCGTGGGGCGGACCGCAGCACACCAATGTCTCCAGGGTCGGGGTGAGCGATACATCCGAGATCTACGTCAACGGCTGGTTCCAGGACACGGTGGATTTTGATCCCGGAGTCGGCACTGCTGAACGGACCTCGGCAGGTGAATACGACTGCTACCTGAGCAAGTTCAACGACAGCGGCGAGCTCCAGTGGGTGCGGGCATGGGGTGGTGGGAGTCCCGATTTCGCCTACGGGCTGGCGGTTACCGGCGGCGGCGATGTTTACCT
>CAYLVL010000050.1:0-11495 GCA_964387135.1 uncultured Planctomycetota bacterium | reverse complement strand
AAGCCGCAAAGCTCCGCATCAGCACGAATTCCAAGTCATGGCCGAAGAATCCCACCTGGGCAGTCCGACGGCTGAACGAGGTCAAGCCCACTCTGTCAGCGAGGGGAATTGAGTTCGAGGCGACCCGGACTCGCGACGGGAGTACGATCCGGTTCTGGAAGGTGCCGGCTCAGGCTCCGGCGAACCCCGACGAATCCGTGAAGGTAGTGACGCTAAATCAGCAATCCGAAAAAAATAGCGTCACACAAAATCCCGCTGCTGATGCGGGTTGCAGAGCATGTGACGCTAGTGACGCTATTTTTCCGAACTTCTCGGAAGGGGTTGAGAAGAAGGATAGTCAGGATACTCCGCCCGATTACGAGGACGAGTTCGACGACATCCGGCATCTTCTCTCCGGTGATTTGGGTAAATCGGAGGAATTCGACTATGGCTGGTGAAGGAAGCAAAGGATGGGGTGGCCGCATCCCGAATGCCCCAGTCCAGCGCATCAAGTCAAGTTACCCGGAAAAGCTGAGTCTATACACGGTCAGCCCCGCCTATGTGTGTCAAGTCTGGACGGCGCATGAATACTGGGGTAGGCTGATCAACAGAACCAAAACGAGGTGCAGGAAATGACTGAGATCACATCATTACTCGAGGCAATCACCGGGGAATCCGCGACCGACGAAGCGCGTGTAAACGACGCAAAGCTCAAAGCCTTCGCCTGGGCGCGCGTGTCGACCGACATGCAGGAGAGGCGCGGACTGTCCATCCCCCAGCAACTGAAGGAGATCCACGAATACGCCGACAAACAGGGAATCGAGATTGCCGCAGAGTTCCACGAAGCTGCAAGCGCCTTCAGCAAGAACGGCAAGCGCCCCGAATTCGACCGCATGATAGAGAAGGTCAAGTCCGATCCCGAGGCGAATGCGATTGTGGTTCACGACATGTCTCGATTCTCCAGGGACAGCTTACGGGCGAAATCGCTCGTGAGGGAGCTACGAGACCTTGGTATTCGGGTCATCTCTCTGAACGATGCCGAGTTTGACCCGGAGACTCCAACCGGTGTCTACCTGGAAGCTATCACGTACGCGAAGAACGAGGCGCATAGCCGGGAAATCGCTTTCCATACCCGAAAGGGATGCCGGGCGAACGCCCAAACCAGGGATCCGGAAACCGGATGCTGCTATTGGAACGGCGGTCAGCCCATATGGGGCTACAGAATCGAGCGGCTGAACAAAGGGATTGATAGCTCCGGCAGACCCGTGATGAAGAGCATCATTGTGCCGGATGACAGAGTAGTTCAGGGCAAGCCTGTTTGTGAATGGGCCAGGACAGTCCTCGAGATGGCCGCCGAAGGTGAATCGCTGGCCTCGCTCCGAGACTACTGCAATAAGCAAGGGATTCCGGCTCCACGTGGCAAGTATTGGCAAGTATCTACGTGGGTCACTCTGCTCATGCCACATTCGTTGTTGAAGTACTGCGGCTACGGCGTCTGGAATGTCCACAAGAAGAACGGCCAGAAGCGTCCGCCTTCAGATTGGGTGATCGTTCCTCAAGCGCACGAAGCACTGATATCGGAAGCCACTGCGATGTCCATCTCGGAGCATCGGAAGAGGAAAAGGCGTGAGCACAGCCAGTTCACCGGTCTCGGAGGCAGCCGCAATTCCCCCTATCTGCTTTCCGGGGGTCTGTTCAAGTGCGATAGATGCGGTAGCAACATGACAGGCTACAAGTCCAATGGTTATCAATACTACGTTTGTGGGAGTCAGCCATACCGTCGGGGCATGGGTTGCGGTGGAGCAACATATGTCCCGAAGGAGTTCATCGAGTCGGAAGTTGTCGACGGGATTCAGCGTCTTGTGAAGGTCTGCGCGCAACCCAAAGGACTTGTGAAGCAGGTCAATCAGGAGCTTAGGCGTCAATGGGAGCTCTCATGCGGGTTTGATCCCGACGCGCCCGCCAGAATCCGGGAGATCGAGGGCAAGATCGCGAATATCCGCGATTCGATCGAGGATGGTCTGGCGGATGTGGACTGGGCAAACGCCAGGCTGGCTGAACTGAAGCAGGAAAGAGACCAGTTGGCCAGTCAGGAGGCATTGGTTGGCGAGCCGCCTAGAATCAACCCCAGCGAGGTCAGGGAGTATATCGGCAAGCTCAATCAGGTCCTCTCTGACGGCACTCCGGGTGATAGAAAGCGGTTTGTGGGATGCTGGATTGACCACATAAGACTGGCTCCGGACGCCCTGGAAGTGGTAATCACTTACAAGGTTCCGGAGCCATTACTGAAGTCACCTATAGCGGGGGGGGGATTCGAACCCCCGACCTCCGGGTTATGAGCCCGACGAGCTACCAGCTGCTCCACCCCGCGTTGTACCCAATCAAATATACCAGAGCCGACACTGCTTGGCAAGCATGCCACCCCTTGAGGAAAGACGCCTTTGCAGCGGGTTAATCAGGGCATCTCTGCTTCGCGCTGACGGCTGATACCTCACCGACAGACAAGAAATCCATGCGCCCCGCGTGGGCAATCGCTTGACGGTTCAGGATGTGCCTCGAAGAGCTGCGTCAGGGAGATGTGTTGGTGCATTGAAGCGATCCTCTGCTAAAAAGAAGGAAACCTTGCCGGCGTCGCCGCTGGTAATGTCGCTGATCCCGGGTGTGAGGAAGGCGCTGGAATCACCGGCGATAGCCACTGTCACAGTGGGCAGATCAAAGGGCCTGCCGGGCAAATCTGTTGTGCTGCTGGGCATCGGTTTCACAGTATCGCTTGCGGTGAGTGTCGCATTAATGGCGGTTGACAGAAGCCCGATTGGCGTAACTTGGTCGTTCATGCTGGCAGTCGCCGCCCCAGGCAGGCATTCTTTTCCTTCTCTGCGCGGCGAGAATCGTTTACAGCGCGCTGGTACAGATGCCTTCGAGACTCAGGGAGATCGTCGCTGGCGAGCATGTCGATCCCCTGCTGGCGGTCCCGCTGACTGACGAAGAGCTGTTTCCGCCGCTGGCGCTGTCGCCGATCCTGAGGCCCCATCATTATCTGAATGCCACGATCGATCTCATTCCGGGTGCGATGCTGGGATTCTTCGGCGCACTGGGGATGGGTGAGTACTGGTATTCAATGCTTGACCCTTTCAGTAGCGCGATCTCTGCTTTAATGATCTTCGTGCTGATATTCGGACTGGTGATTGCTCTGGCAATTCTCGCTTCCGCATCGTCGCTTTACTATCAGCTTATGCAGATCTACTTCGCCGGCATGCTTGCAGCGATTCATACAGTCGCAGGAACAGCGTTGTGCTTCATCCTGGCAATGCTCATCGCCGGAGGCGCAGGGATGGGTGCGCATAATGTCATAGTTTTCTACGTCATTGCATCCGTCGTGACTCCGGCGGCGCTTTTCATTCTCCTGAGGATTCTCTATTGGGAGACACTGCGAGGTGCTCTTTTGCTCTTTTCCGAGAACCGAAGAACCGATCCGTCGATGAGAGAAGCTGGAATACCGGAGGCGGTACCGTCGATGTACGGCTACGATGCCATCGAGCGGAGGGATAAGGATGGAAGGTAACCGATTGCAGGGAAGGCAACGGTTCGGAAACGCACCTCACCGACAAGCACCGGCAAATGGAATATAAAGGGATAGGCTTCGGAGCCTGCCGAAGATCGAGGAGGCGGTCGACCGGCTCAGCTTTCGAGTTCGGTCACTCGATCCATCAGGCGGTCCAGAAGGGAAGTGAGCTCTTTCTTCTCCCTTGCACTGAAACCGTGGAACAGCCGTTCCGCCCACTGTTCCTTGACCGGCTGGATATCCCTGAGCACCTTCCTGCCTTTGGCGGTGATGACCGCGCGGATGACGCGGCGATCCCTTGGATCGTCCTTGCGCCTGGACAAACCGTCGCGCTCCATCCGGTCGATGAGGCCGGTGATGTTGCCCTTGGTCACGTCGAGGCTCTTGCCGAGCTCGCTCAGGGGGATACCGTTGGAGCCGGCATGGTTGAGGATGTCGAGCACGGCCCACTGCTGCTGGGTGGCCCCGAGAACACCGGCGATCCGGTTGCCCATCCTGCGAAGCATATTATCCAGTTTGAAGATGGTGAGGATGATGTCTTCTTCCATGGCTCTCTCTTTCCTCTCAATCCAGATTCGGTCGACCCGGGCTGATGATCCTGCATGAGGCGTCAGCGTGAAGCGGTACGAATCCTAATCGGGTCAAACTCCGGCCCAATCCATCATACAAAGCTCCCACTAAAAGCCCGGAATTCTGGCGGCCTCCAAAAAAACGTTGGGTTATATAGCATGCATTTAACTCGCAATCAGTATGAAAATCAAGTTTCATCTCATTGTTTTTCCCACTAACAAATAAAAAGGATACTTGAATGAGCTTTCAGGCCAAGTATCGCCTGTGATTGAGAAGGTCATAAAGCCACAGGGCGATGAACCCAAGAATGCCGACCACGCGCATGAACAACAGGGGGAATTCCCTTTCAACCGCACGCATCCATCAACAATGCTGAAAAGGCTATATAACCCGTCGGGCGCAGACGAACCGTGTGTTGTAGTAACCGGTATCCAGCGGGCTTATCACGACACCGCCTCGATGGCTGGAAGAGTGTATGAAGTCGCCGTTGCCGATGTACATTCCGACATGGCTTATACCGGAACGAGTGGTGTGGAAGAAGACAAGATCGCCGGGCTGAAGCTCGGAGTACTCGACTTCCACTCCGCACTCGGCCTGATCTCTCGACCTGTGCGGAAGGTCGATCCCGAACAGGGAGTAGACGGCCATGGTGAACCCCGAGCAATCCGCCCCGCCCGTAAGGCTTGAGCCGGCCCAGACGTAAGGAGTGCCGAGGTACTTGGTTGCCTCCTCCACTACGGCCCTTCCGAGCTCGGTACCGGATGCATCACCGATCGGCACACTCGGCGCGCCCCATGTCACGGACGAGCCGGAATTCGAGGGGGAAGGAGGCGCGGGTGGTCGGGGCAACGGGATTTTGAGATCGCGGCCGATTCTGAGGGTGCTCCTCAGATCGAGACCGTTACGGTTGATCAACTCGCTCTGCGTGATCCCGAAAGCGTGCGCCACCTCGCTGATAGTGTCGCCACGACGAACGGTGTAGAGGTGATACGGCGTGCCGTCGTCGAAGCAACCGTCCGTGCTCAGGGTTCCCTCTGAAACCTCCCGGGGATCGGGCGTCGATGGTTCCGGCGTTTCTATCCTGGTGAAATCGAAAATCTCGGAGTGCCATCCGCTCAGATCTTCAACCGCTCCCGCGCCGCCACCGTTCAGGCCGGGAAGCGGAGAGAGGTCGGTGGAGTAATCCCGTGGCGGAGGCGGGGGGGCCGGAGCCGGAGGATTCTCGGCAGGTGTTGCGGTCTCCTGGGGCACGCTTGTCGATCGATACACAGGGACGATGAGCTGCTGACCTTCGCGCAAAATGCTGTCCACACTGATATTGTTGGCTTCCGCAAGGGCGACAACGGATACCCCGTACTCGGAGGCGATGCCACTCAGAGTGTCCCCCCGTCGAACGGTATGGCTTCCCCAGCTCGCCGATCTGCTCGACAGGCTCCCCGCATCGGCGGGTATGAGAAGCTCATCGCCGACATGCAGAATCGCCGTCTCGGTGAGGCCGTTATAGGAAAGAAGTGTCTGGAGGTTGATGCCGAATCTTCTTGCGATGGCCCAAGGATTATCGTCGGGCTGGACAAGGTAGTGAAGCGGCTCCGGCGTGGGCTCAGCTTCCTCCCCGGTCTCCTCGACAGCTTCCGCGTTACCCTGGTAGCGGTAATCGCCGGGCGGAATGCTGAGAAGCTGTCCGGGATGAATGAGGTCATCCTCGGTCAGACCGTTGTACTCGAGGAGCGCCAGGGTGCCGACACCGAAACGGTGGGCGATCATGTAAGGATTATCGCCGGGCTGCACGATGTAGGTCGTTTCCTCGGTGACCTCGCCGTCAGCGGTATCCGATTCGACCTCGACATCCTCGCGATCGGTCGGGATTGCGATTTTCTGGCCGATCTGGAGCACGGGATTCTCATCGCATGCCCAGCCGTTCGCCTCGTACAATGCTTCAAGGCTCACGCCGAATCGCACGGCAATGGACCACGCGCTGTCGCCGTCTTCGATGGTGTAGATGATATCGGCTTTCGCAGGGGAGATAAGAACGAACCAGACGACAGCCGCCAGCAGAGCAACCTGCCACACACCCCGCATGAATGATCCCCGCTGAAGCATGTGCATAGAAACGTAGGATCCCTTTCCGGTTTCGTCCGGTCTTAACCGCTCCTAATCGCTTGTAATGCCTAACAAGCGGGTAAGACTATCATCGGTTAGGCTGAAAATCAACCGAGGCGCATACGCCGCATGGGTGTAGGCACACCGGCGGGTCGCAAGAGCAGCCTTTCTAGATAATATCGGCTGAAATGAGGGCGGAATTGGCCCCTACGGAGAGCCGATCGAGGATGCAAGGACCCGGATTCAGGAAAGCGGATGGTCGGGCTGCCCGAGCGGGCAACCTCGATCCCTGGAGCGCGATCGTGACGGCTTGTCGACCCAGCGGGAGGTCACAAGCCTGATCTTGCCGGTAGGCTCCCGTCGAGCAGGCTCGTGCCTTTTGCCGACATCATCGAAGAGAAGCTGCCAGATTTCCAGTCCCCGAAGCCTTGTCAGGAACGGCGGAAGGCCGTTGCCGTCGTTTGCCCTGTGTTTACGGCTGGATTTGTCGGCGAGATCTGTCGGTAGAAGGATCGACAAAACGCAAAGAATCCTCCCGGTTCGGCAAGTTTTATGTCACATTTCATTCCATTTGATGCGTGATTGGGGGAAAGACCGCATGAAGGGCCGGATTTACCGGCTTTCTGGTGACATTCAGGGCATTAAACGCGATTTGGGCCGCTTTCACGGCACTCCAGTAGAGGGAGTGCAGGGGTACAACAGTCCCGGGAAGGACAACTTGTCCCGTCATTCGCTGACTTGCCTTTCTGCAAGTGTGCTACAATCCAGCCGCTATGAATAAGGCAAAAGCCCAGGAATCAATCCCGGAACATGTTTTCCGCGAGTACGATATCAGGGGGGTAGCATTGGACGGCTACGACAGCCCTGTCGAGCTTACGGAGCCTTTTACCGTGGGCCTCGGAAGGGCTTTCGGGACCCTTTTGAGAAGGCGAAAAACGAAGGGAGCGCCGAGGATTGTGCTCGGGCACGATGCGCGGCAGAGCGGTATCGCGCTCTCCGGGGCTCTCTCGGAGGGTCTGCTCTCGACCGGTATCAGCGTGATTCACATAGGACAGGTACCGACCCCGTGCACTTACTTCGCCGAGAACGTGATGGATGTGGACGGCGCGATCCAGATCACCGGCAGCCATAACCCGGTCGAGATGAACGGCTTCAAGCTCCTGATCGGAGGTGCCGCGCTTTACGGCGACCAGATACAGAACATCCGCAAGGTCATGGAATCGGGCGATTTCGCCTCTGGAAAGGGATCGGAGTCCGAGATCGAATTCCTGCCGAGGTATGTCGATCGGCTGGTTGCGGGTTTCGAGCCGATGAGCGGGCTCAATATAGTCGCGGACTGCGCGAACGGCACGAGCGGACCGGTGATCGCCCCGGCGTTCAAGCGTCTTGAGGTGGATGCCACTGTTTTGTACCCGGAGCCCGACGGCACCTTCCCCAACCATCATGCAGATCCGACCCAACTTGAGAATCTTGTGGATCTCCAGAAAGCGGTCAAGGACAGAAACGCGTGGATGGGCGTCGCGTTCGACGGCGACTCCGACAGGCTCGGGGCGGTCGACGAGAACGGTCGGGTGTTGTGGGGCGACCGGTTGATGATCCTTTTCTCGCGGGACATCCTCGAAAGACGTCCCGGAGCGACGATACTCGGCGAGGTGAAATGCTCCAAGATACTCTACGACGAGATCAGGAAGGCGGGCGGGAAGCCGGAGATGTACAAGACCGGTCACAGCCTGATCAAGGCGAGGATGAAGGAGGTCCGGGCGGTTCTGGCGGGCGAAATGAGCGGGCATCTGTTCTTCCAGGATCGCTGGATGGGCTTCGATGACGCCAATTACGCCGCGCTCAGGCTGTGCGAGCTTGTGCACCAGGCGGGAGTTCCGCTTGGGGAGCTGGCGAAGGATATGCCGACGCTGGTCAGCACCCCCGAGTTGAGGGTCGACTGCCCGGACGAGGTTAAGTTCCGGGTTGTGGAAAAGGTGCAGGACGCGTTCAGGCATCGAAATGACGTGGAGTTGATCGACATAGACGGCGCCAGAGTGCAGAATGACTACGGATGGGGTCTCGTTCGCGCGAGCAATACGCAGCCCGTTCTTGTGATGCGATTCGAGGCCGATAATGAGGCCCATCTCAACGAGATTCGGGAGATGGTCGAACGGGAAACCGAAAAAGCAAGGAAAAGCCTTTGACAGGAGAAGGAGGCGTTCCGGTTTGAAGCCAGGAATACCGCTACAGTTGCAGCATGCGATGGAAGCTGTGCTGCTGATCGCAATAGCAGTCGGCATGATGTCTGCATTTTCGTGCGCCGGGGGGGAAGCAGCCGACACAACCGCGGCCACGCTCGACAATGCAAGGCAGCTTGTCGATGAAGGGAGCTACCACGAGGCGGTCGGAATCTGCGATCGCATAATCAGCGATGATCCAGGGAATGTCGAGGCCTACAACCTGCGCGGCGGGATCTATCTGATGCTCGGCGAGCAGGGGAAGGCCATTGAGGATTTCAGCGAGCTGATCGAGATCGATCCGGAAGACGCGGATGCATGGTACAGCCGCGCCGGGGCGTACGCCCAGATCGGGGACTTCGATCATGCAATAGAGGACAGCTCGCGGGCGATAGAACTAAAACCCGGGGAAGGGGCGTACTACGGGATGCGCGGGTACGCTCACCACCGTATGGGCGATTACAGCCTCGCGATCGCGGACTATGACACGGCGATCGAAGTGGACCCGGAGAATCCGCAGCATTACTTCTATCGGGGTTACGTCCGAATGGCGCTTCTGGATTTCGATGCCGCAAGCGAGGACCTGACGTCGGCGATTGAACTCGATCCCGGATTCGCCAGCGCCTATCACTATCGGGGTCTCGCCTACACGAAAAAAGGCGAGCTGGAAATGGCAAGAGACGGTACGACGGAAGTGGATCCCGAGCTTGTCAATCTCGCGATCGCAGACTACACGAGGGCACTCGAACTCAATGCGAACCTTGTCAATGTGTATGTTGATCGTGGTGTGGCCTACGGGAGGCTGGAAGACTACGAAAGCGCGCTTCTGGATTTCAATCGGGCGGTCGAGATGGCTCCGGATTTCGCCGAGGGCTGGTACGCCCGTGGGATGCTCTACCAGGAACAGGGAGAATACGACCTCGCGATCGCAGACTACGACAGGGCTCTGGCGATCAATGCGGAGCATGTCATGGCGCTAGTAAACCGTGGCAGCGCGTATTTCACAACCGGCGAGACCGAAAAGGCTGTCGAGGACTTGAATCGGGCACTGGAGCTTGATCCGTCCAACTACCTTGCACGGCAGCTTCTCGATCTGGCCCAGGATTCGACACAGTAGACGCTGGATTTCGGCTTTTCGACGCTGCCGCGCTATAATCGACCCCGTTGATGAAACCGGTTCAGGACACTCTCCGCGCTTTTCTCATCATTCTTGACGGCGTCGGCATAGGCGAGCTTCCCGACGCCGCCGAGTACCACGATGAAGGCAGCAACACGCTGGGGAACGTCGCCGATGCTGTGGGCGGCCTGAACCTCCCTGCCCTTCAGAGCCTTGGACTCGGCAACATCGCACCGCTCAAGGGAGTCGAGCCGGTTGAAGGACCCCTTTTCTGCTACGGAAAAATGGCGGAAAAGGGTAAGGGCAAGGATTCGACCGTCGGTCACTGGGAACTCGCGGGGCTGATCGCCCCGTTTGCATTCCCGACCTACCCCGACGGCTTCCCGCCGGAGGTGATGGAGGAATTCGAGAAACGGATCGGCAGGGGTACGCTCGGCAATGAGCCGGCTTCGGGAACCGAAATCATCGAGAGGCTCGGCGAGGAGCACATACGAACAGGCAAGCCGATTGTCTACACATCCGCCGACAGTGTCTTCCAGATCGCGACGCATGTCGAGAAAGTCGCCCCGCTGGAAACCCTCTACGAATGGTGCGGGATCGCGAGAGAGCTTCTCATGCCGCCGGGTCCCACGGTGGGGAGAGTAATCGCGAGGCCCTTTGTCGGTGAGCCTGGCAGCTTCGTCCGAACGTACGACCGCAAGGACTACAATGTCGATCCTCCCGGCACGACGATACTTGATTGCCTCAAGGAATCGGGAAGGGAGGTCATCTCGGTCGGGAAGGTCGACACGCTTTTCAACGGTCGGGGATTTACACGAATCGAGCACTACGCGGGCAACGATGAGGGTATGGAGAAGGCGATGGAAATCGCGGGGGAAGACTGGACGGGCCTGATGTTCTTCAACCTGATCGATTTCGACCAGACCTGGGGGCACAGAAATAACGTAGAGGGTTTCTATAACGGCCTGATGGCTTTCGACAACTGGCTTCCCGACTTCCTGTTTGCGCTCAGGGAGACGGACCTTCTGTTCATCACCGCCGATCACGGCAACGATCCGACGACTCCGTCCACCGACCACTCGCGTGAGTATGTTCCTCTCCTCGCTTATAATGCTCAGATGTTGAAGGGCAGGAACCTCGGCGTGAGGGAGACGTTCGCGGACATCGCCCGCACGATCGCGCATTATTTCAGCCTGGACTGCGACATCGCGGGTACCAGCTTCCTGGTTCGATGACGGCTTCAATCTCGAAATCGCTTCTCGTTCTCTCCGCGTGCTGCGTGGGACCGGTTCTTTGTGCCCGCATGGCATTTGCGGCCGGCGATGCCTACCTTTCCGCATCCGGAATGGTGCTTGAGGAAACGGAGGACGGCATAGTCCTCACGCTGGATGGACCGGTCGAGGCGTCATTCAACGGCGATCGCATCTCGGCGGCCTCAGCGACCGTGACGCTGAGCGACGATCTCAGCTCGCTGGAGGACGCTGTTGAGAGCATCCAGCTTACCGGCAGAGTGACCTACTCCGGCGCGGACGGAGCGTCCGGACGCGCAGGTAGCGCAACATACCACGCTCAGAGCGGCCGGATAGTCCTTAGGGGAGGAGCACATTTTTCCAGAGGGGAAATGTCGGCTTCGGCGGGAAATGTGGACTACGCGGTCGAAGCCCAGCGTGTCGGTCTCACAGGCAATTGTTCTATCACTGAAGGAGCGGTCTCCGCCGAAGCGGATGCCGCCGAGTACTACCTTGCAAGCGGTACCGGCAATCTCTTGGGCTCGGTTGTGGTGCGATACGCAACCGGGGGTATCCTTTTCGGAGACGAGCCAATAAATGATGTTGTAATGAGAGCCGAGGCGCTCTTCGTGTCGGTGTCGGACGGCCAGGTAAAGACGCCTGAGGGGCCCCAGGGCGGAAGGACAACCATCGAAGCGGGCGGCTTCACCCTGACCGCC
>CAYLVL010000049.1:7557-11586 GCA_964387135.1 uncultured Planctomycetota bacterium | reverse complement strand
AGCGTGGGAAGGGCATTCAGCGCGGCTTCCGATTACTACGTCATCCTGGCGGGTATCGCCCCGCCGAAAGATCCGATAAACAGGAAGCTCTTCGATGAGGAGATCGAGTTCGCAGGAAGATTCCTGACCATCACATACCGGCTTCTCAAGGAGGCGGGCGGGACGGCGGAACCCTCGTGGGAAGCAACCATGTTGTCGCCGGAAAGACGCGAGGCGTACGCGGCGGAGTTGAAGGTTCTTCGCAACGAGCATCCGTTCCCGGAGTTCGCCCGCGAGGAGAACATGGTGCGGAGAAGCGCGTTTGCGGCGGGCTGCGGATGGATAGTGCTTCTCTACATAATCATGATGCACATGGGCGTGTTTGCGGCGATCTTCCGATTGCTCAAGCGGATCTTCACAGGGGAATAGCGGCTATCTTCCCTCGAATAGCCTGTCGGCGAGGAGTGCGGGCAGGCCCACTTCCTTTATCTTCTCGGTTGCCGCATGCACATCGTACTCCACGCGATAGATCTGCACTCTGCCGGGACTTTCATTATCGTAAACCGCAAACGCCGCGCGCCAGTCCCCGTCGCGAGGCTGTCCCACGCTGCCGGCGTTGATTAGATACCGGTATCCCTCCTCCAATTCGACCTCTCCCTCGCTTGCCAGGATATCACGGCACAGGCCTGTTTCGGACGTGTAGCGATAAACCTCGGGGTAATGCGTGTGACCCACCGCGGTTATCCGGCACGGCGCGATCTCCAGCGACCGGGCGGCCTGGAACGGCGAGAAGATGTACTCGTCGGGATCGAGAAGGCTGCCGTGCGCCATGATGATATCGTCGATCTGCTCCTGGTCCCTTAGTGAGCGAAGATAGTCCAGGCTCTCCTGTGAAAGGACGCCTCGACTCCAGAAAATGGCCTCACGGGCGTAGGTGTTGAATCCCTCCGCTTCGCGCGGATCGAGCAGCGCCATGTCGTGATTGCCCCGGATGGCGACCGCCGCGAGGCTTTTCACTTTTTCGATGACCTCGTTCGGCTGCGCGGCATAGCCCACGATATCCCCGCAGCAGATGATGCGGTCGCACGCGAGCGCGTCGATCCTGGCGAGTACGGATTCGAGAGCGGGAAGATTGGAGTGAATATCGGAAACAATCGCGGTCTTCACAGGGAGAACACCTTATCGAAGAAACGGATTATACCATCAGGGCATCATTCGATCTCGATCGTCATGGGTTGCACGAGTTGTACGGATGTGAGTGGAAACTCCCCGTCCTCCCAGTCAAGCACTCTCCACCCGTCTTCAGTCGGGATTACCTGGAAGTAGAGCAGGTAACCTCCATCGATCAGCGCTTCATTTGCGCCGGTAAGTCTGGGGCGGGGTCCCCGGAATGCCGCCTGTATCCTGAGCTCCACCATGATCGCGGATCCGGCGCGTCCGACTTCCTGCACCGCGTGGTTGAAAACGATGGTCGGGTACTCCTCGCGCAGGGCGCTGTAGAACTGCGCCAGCGACCGCCCTCGCGTATCATCCATCATGCTGCTGATCAGCGATCCGACACCCTCGTCGCTGTTCGAGGCGCGGTTCCATTCCTGCATGAAATCGCGCATCAGGCCCCGCTCTACGGAATCCCGATCCAGTGGAAACGGTCTGAGCATCTGGATGTGATTCAGGCGGACCGCCGACTCCATCGCCCAATTGCGGATGTCGTCCGAGTCGCTGCAGGTCATGACGAGTTGCAGGCTGCCCTGCGCGAGGTCCCAGCGAGCGTCGCTGAGATAGATCGGCGCCAGCATCGCATGGCACCATGCGATTGCCTCTTCACTCTCGAACAACAGGAGCGCGGTTTCAAGATGCTCCTCGGCGTCCTCGTAGTCACCCCTCGAACATTCGATCCACCCGAGTGTGTAATATCCGAGGGCCAGGCCGGGATCGAGCTCGAGCGATCGATGTATCTCCCAGAGTCCCGCGGTCTCCTGTCCGCTGAGATAAAGCCGAAGCCCTTCCTTCAGGACGTCGAGAGGCATGTCCGGATGTCCGGCGAGCGGCGAAAGGGGCTGTGCGGCGGCCCATTGCCGGGAGAGCTCCGGGTCGGCGATCAGGTTGGGTGTGTTCGCGAGGTCATGAATCCATCTGTGCTGAAGCTCTTCGATCCCGGCGTCGAGCACGATCTCGATGTTCGGCTGCGTGATCAACTCCTGGAAGATGCGCGAATCGTATGTCCGCCGAACCCATCTGAGGAAGCTGCCTATTTCCGCGCGCGCCACCATATCGGGGATGTAGGGCTGGAATTCCTCGGAAGTAAGGTAGCTGAGATCGATCAGCGTTCCCGAATCAACGAGCGTGCACACCGCCTGATCGCAGCCGATAACCCCGCCGGATTCCTTGTCTCCAATGACCGCTTCGCTCAACGGTATAAGGCCGGTCACCGCGGTTGGGAGCCCGCGCAACACCCATTCCGCGCCCGCATGACGGTTCAGCTCCTGCTGAAGGTCGTAAACGACCTGCATGCAGAGCTTGTCGAGCAGATCCATATCCGGCTCATACGCCACGTGGAATTCCCTGTGAGACGGATCGCTCTGATCTTCTTCAATCACGATCTCCGCGTACAGCGCCCTCACCGAAGGATAAATGAAAAAATGGACAGGATCGTCCAGATCGAAATAGCAGAAGGACTCCACAAGATAGAGCTCCGACTCCGAGTCCCGGCCGACCTTTTCTGCTTCACCGTCCGCGAACAGATAGTCCGGGTAATGCAGCACGAGCGGCCCGTTTTCCGACCTGCCGGGCATGTTCAGGAGGATATTGCAGAAGCGCATCTGGTGAGCGATTTCAAAATGCAGCGACGGAGCGCCGCCGATCTCGTGGGCTCGATTCAGATGCAGAAGTGCAAGCCAGGTGTCCTCCTCGCGCATGCTGACCGCGTACTCATAGTGTGCTACCGCGGCCAGCGACGATTCGTCGTCCAGTTGCAGGCTTCTCAGAAGTTCCGCGCGCCCCCTCTCGACAACGCCCATCTCAAGGTAGACCTTGCCCAGGGCTAGATGGGCCTCCGCGGAATCGGGATACTTGTCGACCGTCTCCAGGAATGTATTGAAAGCCTCGTCGAGGTTTCCCGCGTTGTAGTAGTCCCATCCGAGATCGAGCCAGTCCGACAGCGTGAGCAGTTCAGCCGTCAGTCTTGAAGCCGGTGACAGGAAGCCAAGCAGGCCGATCGCGAGGCAGCAAATGAAAGCCGCCCGTCCCGGGCGGAGTTTCACACCGAAACCTGCTGAGAGCTTGCAGTTCATGGCTTCCAGGAGAGTCGACCGCTAATCGACGTTTATATCGATACGATTGATCCCGTTCTCCCGATCCACATCCAGACTCCCCACCATGTCGCCCGTAGCGCCTATAAGAGCCGACTGCGGATTGTCCCAGACGAAAATCCGCATCTTGTTGACTTCCGCGAACTTCACATCCCGGAACCACTCGAGAAGCGTTGTGACCTGCTCCCCGGTAACATCATTTTTCACCGCCACGTACATGTAGACATCGAATCCCTCCGACTCCTCCATGTCCTGCACCTGCAACTGCTGGTAGGGGACGGGGGGTCTCGGGCTGCATCCGAACGAGAGGCAGACGCACGCCGCGAGCAGGATTGTCAGGATCGGCAGGAACGTGGTTTTCGAGTACATTTCGCGCCTCGTGCGGCATCCGCGAAGTCCTGCACTCAGGAGCCATCCATCTGGATGAAGGCGATTGACGACTTCGGGATGTGGAATTCCACATCGGTCCTGTGGACTTCGTCGGGCTTCGGTATGCCGAACCAGAGCATATCCTCGCCGATCGACGATTTCCCCCAGAACAGGATGCCGTCCGGAAGTGTCTCACCGGTTATGAGCTTGACCGTGACCGGGCGGTTCAGATAGGTTCCTTCTGCATGGGTCATTGGGAAAGCACGCTCGAATCCATAAGGCTCTTGAATCAGTGCAAATACGGGATTTCGGTCGGAAGCAGCTTTGCGAGTATATCAGAGCGTGATTTTTGCTGTCAATGAAGATGGGGACA
>CAYLVL010000049.1:3770-7457 GCA_964387135.1 uncultured Planctomycetota bacterium | reverse complement strand
GCAGCTTTGCGAGTATATCAGAGCGTGATTTTTGCTGTCAATGAAGATGGGGACAGTCCGGGTATGCCGTGCTGAGTCGTTGATGTATAATTCCACCATCATCATCCGCCGGATGAACACTTGCCCGGTGGAAACTGTCTTTCGCTTTCGGATGCGTAACTCACGCAAAGCTCGTCTCGCTCTGATTCCGGTATGGGTACTTGCACTCCTGCTCTTGATGCCCCTGCCCGGCCACGCGTTCCCTCTCAGACCCGCGGAAGATTGCTTCTATGGCGAGGGGGAGCCGTCAGGGGAGGGAATGAGCACCTGGATGGGTTACGCAGTCACCTTCACTCCACCCTACAAGCCTTATACCGTCGACAGCATCTCCATCTACATCGATCAGATGGGCCTTAGCAGCGATTGCACCGAGCAGGACATGCCCTCGCTCGAGGTCTCAGTTATCGATGATATGGGAGTCCGCAGGCAGTACTGCATGATCAAGTGGGACGCCCTGGAGGGTCATCAGGGATGGGTGTTGATCGACCTCGCCAATGAGGAATACACCGGTCAGTATACTGTGATTGTTCATTCGGGCATCGATCCCAGACCGACATCAAGTGCGGAAACTCGCGCGGTGTTCAGGCTGGGTATCGAATCGACCGATCTCCTGAGTCACAGTTTCCTGTATACGGACAACGATCCTCCTCCTCCTCCTCCCAACGGGCCCTTTGCCGAGAGGGAGGAAGCCGAGCAGGGCAGCATCACGAGGAGCAAGCTGGCCGATGTCTCAAGGGTCCTGCCCGACTTTCCGGGCGGGAACTGGATGATCAGGGCGCACGCTCCGGGACTTCAGACCGAGAGCACTCACATCATGATCACGATGGCCGACATAGAAGCGCGGTATGCCCGTCCCGATATCCCCACTCTGGAATGGCATCTGCCTCCGATCGAGGGAATGGGCCCGAGGGGAACCGTGCACTGCCCGACCAGTCTTGCGGGAGTTACATTCTACTACTACGAGGAGAACCGGGAACGCAAGTTCATTAATCCTCACCAGGGACCGTGGGCGCATCCCGACCTGATCAACGCCCTCGCGGCTCTGTGCGTCGACCTTGCGAGGGAGGGGGTGGTCGGCGTCGAGCATATAGGCATCTACAACGACCGCAACATCTACGGTACGAATACCAGGTCATCCCATGCCTACGGGCTGGGAATCGACATAACGGGATTCCAGTTCTCGGACGGGAGGGTGTACATGGTGGAGGATCATGACGATCCGACCATCAGGGCGATGCTGGAGCACATTAGAGACGATTATCTCAGCAAGTATTTCACGACCGTCATCGACTGGAATTACCAGCGCCACGACAATCATTTCCACGTAAACCTTCCTTATCCGCATTAGAAAGCCGTTCTTTGGCTGCTCTCACCCGCTTTCTGCGGCGTAGCGCTGCATTGCCATTCCTGCCGTCGACCTGCAACGCGACATGTCGGGATACGAATTGCATTCTTGTCCCGACTATATTATAAGTACTGGTTATTAAGAGTCTTTAAGACCGGATGAGGGTGGATAGAAAGTGCCGGTCCATCCTTCCGTGATCAACCAAGGAGAACCTGGAACCATGAAATGCCCATCATGTGGCTTCGAGAATGAGGAGGGCGCCAAGTTCTGCCAGAGTTGCGGAGCCGATATGAGCGCGGCGTCTGCGACCGAGCAGCCTACCCAAGCTCCATCCCCCCCGCCGCCCTCAGCGGAAGTGCCTCCGCCGCCTCCCCCCGCGCAGACCGCGCCACCATCCGCGGGACCGAAGGGGAGTGACGAGATCGACATCGGGGGATGGATCGGAAAGGCCTTTAGTGAAGTATTCAGCAGCGATTTCGTCAATTACCTGATCATCGGACTTGTTGTCGGCATCGTCAGCAGCGTGACCCTCATGATCCTCGGCGGTCCGCTGCTTGCCGGTACCCTCATCGTGATCAGGCGCAAGCTCCGCGGTCAGGGCACGCTCGATGTCGGCGCCGTATTCAACGAGGGCTTCCAGTACTTCGTGGACACCTTCGTTTTGGTCTTCGGCTCCGCCATTGCCATTGGTATTGTCACCTTCATACTCCAGTTCATTCCGGTTATCGGGCAGCTTGTCGCGATTGTTGTCGGTGTCTTCCTCGGCCCGTACTGGGCTTTTGGAATTCACTTCATAACCGAGGAGAAGCAGAGCTTCAGTGAGGCATTCAAGAGCGCCTGGGACGCATTCATGCGCAATCCGCTGATGATCTGGGTGTTCGGTCTGCTTGCCGGCATCATCTCGGGCATCGGCAGCATCGCCTGCGGTATCGGCGTCTTTGCCACCGCGCCTGTCGGATTCGTCATGTTTGCCCTTATGCTCGAATCGATGTACCCGCCGAAGCGGTGATGCGCAGAGGCTTCTTGGAATACGCCGCCCCCGCATGCTCGGGGGCGTTTTCCGTGCGAATGAAACCGTTCGGCCTCCCGGGGGTCCTATTGACGGGCAACATTT
Source organism: uncultured Planctomycetota bacterium (assembly GCA_964387135.1). Classification (GTDB taxonomy): domain Bacteria; phylum JAJVIF01; class JAJVIF01; order JAPKYR01; family JAPKYR01; genus CAYLVL01. The sequence goes on along the minus strand of CAYLVL010000049.1, from coordinate 4,959 downwards.
GATACTATCTCGGAAGAGCTATGGATGAGAAGAGACCCACGTACTGCAGGAAATGCGGCGCTGAGCTGCCCGAGGAGGGCGATTTCTGCGGGTCGTGCGGCTCGCCCATAGGTGGTCCTGCGCCGGACGCGACATCGTCGCAGCCTTCAGTTCTCGCCACCCCACCGGCTGAGGAGCGGGCTGCAAGGCAGAAAATCGAGGATTTCTCGGACGAGTTCGTGCTGCCCGATCCGTCCGTGCCCCCGCGAATCGCGCGAGCCCTGTCGATCGGCTGGGAGCTTCATTCGAAGGATGTCTGGAACGGCGTGCTTGTCGCCTTCCTGTTCAGCATCATATGTTACGCAATCAGCTCGGTGCTGCCGATACTGAACATTTTTCTCATCGTCGCCATGACCGTCGGCTTCATCGCGTGGGCCGAGGAGCGCCGTCGAGGCTTGCGCGGCGATGTCGGCACGATGTTCCGGGTGGGCTTCAACAGGTTCGTCGACGCCCTGGTTCTCGGGCTGGTGCTTATGGGCATCTGGATGGTCGCGATGGTGCCCGTGATTTTCGCCTACGCTTTCACGGTAATGGGCGCGGTGTTCGCCGCCATTATTGCAGGCGCGCAGGCGGCGAAAGATGGACCCGGCATCCTGCTCGCGTTCCCCCCTCTGTTCATCGGGGTAATCCTGATGCTCCTGTTCTGGTTCTTCGTGATCATCGGGCCCATCGTCGAGAGCCTTACCATGATGGTGAGTTGGGCGATCGCCAACGGCATTACTTTCGGAGACTCAGTCAACTGGGCATGGGAGAGGTTGAAAAGACATTTCTTCGGCTGGTGGCTGGCCGGACTTGTCCTGAGCATCATTACAATTTTGGGAACGCTGGCCTGCTACATCGGCGTGTGGTTCACGATGCCCTGGGGCTACCTCGCATGGGCCGAGATTATCGCTTATAAAGGCGAGGACACCGGCGAAGTCGAAGGGGAAGTCTGACAGACTGAATCAATGGCGACCGAAATCCTACTGCGCTGCGCTGACTGCGCTTTCTTGAATCCACAAGGCGCGGAGTTCTGCGGCATGTGCGGCCGGAAGCTTGCGCATGTTGTCAAGCGCAAAAAGAAAGACGACGAAAAAACCTATGAGGAAGCGATAATAGAAGGCGACCTGCCGACCGCCTCGGGCTTCGGCTATAAGGCGTTCGTGCGCGA
>CAYLVL010000049.1:0-3760 GCA_964387135.1 uncultured Planctomycetota bacterium | reverse complement strand
GTTCTCGGGTCGATCCTCATTGCTGTCGTCGGACTCGCTGTTGCCGGATTCTCCTCGGTTCTTGCGCTGCTGCTCGGATGGATTGCAGCATCGATTCCACTGATCGTGTTCCTGGCTTTCACATGGACAGCCGCGTGCAGGGCGTTTCTTGATGCGGTCAGGGGTCGCGGGGTGAATCTCGGGCGGGCCATGACCGTGGGATTCAGTAGCTTGGTGCCTGCCGGTGCGACTGTGATAGTCTTCCTCAGCGGTGTTCTCATTACCTCGGGGATCATCTGGATCTGGTTGGTTCCGGTAACATGGCTGGACTCTCCCGATTCGCCGGTATCAGAGGGTATCGCGTCTCTTCTGATCCTTGTATGGTTCTCGGCTGTCCTCGTGCTTCTGCTTATACCGATGGCAGTCTGGCTCACTCTCGGCACGACCCTCGCGCTTCTCAGGGTTGTCGATCGCAAGTCCAACGGGTTTCTGGCCCCCATCTGGAGCGCGAGGCAGATATTCGAGCATCACTGGGAACTCTTCAAGCTGGGATGGTGGCAGGTCCTTGCGCAGGTGATGGGCGCCGTCATGTGCTATGTGGGGATCTTCGCCACGCTGCCGATGTCCGGTGTATCGTATGCCGGCGTATACGAATGGCTCAGGCTGCATGGCCCGGATTGCGATGATTTCTAGCGGGAAGCGGTTATGGATTATCCGATCTACATTCTGGCTCCAATACTGATTGTCACCGTGCTGATTGTGCTCGTGGTCCTCGGCCGGATGCTCAAGCGAGCGTATCTTGTCGCGGTGGAGGAGCTTGAGAGCCTGTATGCACACGAGACAATCGTCCATAAAGACAGCGCCAACTTCTTCGGCCTCCAGTCGAAAGGCATGGGGCAGTTGAGAGGCAACGGCCTTCTCGTTCTTACCGAATCGAAGCTCCTCTTCCGAATGCTCGTTCCCGCTTCATGGATCGAGATTCCCCTCGACCGAATCCACGCCATAGAGCAACCCCTAAGCTGGCTCGGTAAATCGAGAGGCCATAAGCTTTTGGCAGTCAGGTTTTTCAATGAGATAGGGGAGGAGGACGCTGTCGGCTGGGACGTTCGCGACTCTGATGGCTGGATTGAGAGAATCAGGAAGGAAGCCGGGTGGAGCTAGAAGGCGTGCTTGCTGTCGATGAGTATGGTCACCGGACCTTCGTTGATCAGCGAGATGTCCATCATCGCACCGAAAATCCCCTCGGCGACATAAAGACCGCGCTTCCTCAGGTCCTCATTCAGGAGATCGTAGTATTCCTTTCCCTTCTCAGGTCCGGCGGCCCGACCGAATGACGGCCTGAATCCTTTTCTTACATTTCCATGGAGGGTGAACTGGCTGATTGACAGAATCCCGGGTCTCTCCTGCTCCTCCCGGTCGGGATCGGCCGACCATTCCTTCTGGAGGTCGAGAATCGAGCGGTTCATCTTTCCTTCTGTATCCGGGAAGATTCTGAGCCCGGCGAGCTTGTTTCCCATCCACTCGACATCATGCTTATCATCCTCCGGATCGACGGAGACGAGCAAAACAAGCCCCCTGGAGATCCGGCCGGTGATCTCGCCATCGACAATGCATGTGGCGGGCCCCGATCTCTGGACGACGACTCTCATGTTGAAAACCTTGTACAGGATTTGGCTGAATTCTTATGCATTCTGTTTAAGTAATTTTAAGAAACTTATACAGGGAATTCCTGTTTTTTAACAGGGGCTTGCGCGTCCGAATGAAGCTACCCCTTCGACCGGTCGGCATCGACCACGTCCGCGATGCTCTTGATCTTGTGCAGCACGGTGTTCAGTTCCGCGGCATTCCGGACATCCACCGCAAGCTCGATCTTCGCGGTGTTGTCGCCCGGGTAAGTGATCCGGACATCATGCACGCTGACATGCTTGTCGCTGAGGATCTGGGTGACGTCGCTGAGTATGCCCGTTCTGTTCAATGCCCAGACATCCAGACCGGTCCGGAACATCTGCTCCGTGCTCTCGTCCCATTCCGCATAGAGAAGCCGATTCTTGTCGCGTATGGCCCTGACCTGAGGGCACTTCTCGTGATGGATGCTGATTCCTCTGCCCTTGGTCGTGAAGCCGACGATTGGGTCGCCGGGGATGGGCTGGCAGCACCTTGCGAGTCGCACGAACACGTCCGGGCTGCCGTCCACGATTATCCCGAGATTGCCGCTTATTCCCTGGGGCGCGCTTCGACGCTCGACGATCTGCTGCGTCTGCTTCCTGGTCTTCTTGAGCCGATCGACCATCTGCTCGCGAAGCTTGTCGATAACCTCGCGCGCCGTTGTGTCCCCGCGTCCGATGGCGTGATAGAGCTCGTTCAGTGTCCTGAAGCCGAGGTTCTTCAACTCGCGCTTCAGGTTGGCCTGGCTGATCAGATGCACCTGGCTGAAGCCGAGACGTCGCTGCTCGTGCTCAAGCGCTGACTTCCCCGACTTCACTGCGTCCTCCAGAGTTTCCTTTCGCATCCATGCCCGGATCTTCTCGCGGGCGTTGGGTGTCTTGACGAAATTGAGCCAGTGGCTGCTGGGTCCAACTTTGTCCCCTTCGCCCTTCGCTATGATGATCTCGACTATGTCGCCGTTCTTGAGCTGGGTTTCCAGCGGCACCATCTTCTTGTTGACCTTGGCGCCGCGGCACCTGTGACCGATCTCCGTGTGGATCTTGTACGCGAAATCCACCGGGGTCGATCCCGCGGGAAGCGTCTTGATGTCTCCCTTGGGAGTGAAGACAAAAAGCTCGTCGCGGTAGAGGTCGACCAGAAGCGACTCCACGAACGACTTGTTGTCGGGCGCATCCTTCCGGAAGTCCATGACTTCCCTGAGCCATGCAACCTTTTCGTCAAGCGAGGTTTTCGCCAGACGTCCCTCCTTGTAAAGCCAGTGCGCCGCGATTCCATACTCCGCGACCTGGTGCATCTCCCATGTGCGTATCTGTATCTCGACCGGCTGGCCCTTCGGCCCGATCACCGTTGTATGAAGGGATTGGTAAAGGTTCGATTTGGCGCAGCCGATGTAGTCCTTGAACCTCTCGAAAAGCGGCTTGTAGACCGTGTGTATGTAGCCGAGAACCGAGTAACAGTCAGGCACGGTGTTTACGATGATCCTCACCGCGTGCAGATCCATCACCTGGTCGAAGGTCAGATTGTCGTTACGCATCTTGCGCCAGATGGAGTAGAGATGCTTTGCGCGACCCTCTACTCTGGCCTCTATGTTGTGCCTGTGCAGCAGTAGTTCCAGCGCGATGATTATTTCCTTGAGATAGCGTTCCCTGTCTTCTCTCCTCACCGCCACCATCTGGACAAGCTCCTCGTACTCCTCCGGATACAGGCGCTTGAACGCGAGGTCTTCCAGTTCCCACCGTATGGCCGCCATACCTAGCCTGTGCGCCAGCGGAGCGAAAAAGTCCAGAGTCTCTCTCGCGTTCTTTACCTGCTTGACGGGAGAGAGGTACTGGAGGGTACGCATGTTATGAAGGCGGTCGGCCATCTTGATGAAGATGACCCTTATGTCCCGCGCAATGGCCATGATCAGATTGGCCATGTTGTCCATCTGCTGGTTCGCTCCGGCGGGTTTGAGGTCGTGCTCCAATTCGCTCAGCTTGGTGACCCCCTGGACGAGCGTAAGAATCTCCTCTCCGAATTCCTCCCGGATTCGTTTTTCTTCCTTCGCGGGATCGTCCGCGTCCTCGAGCGTATCGTGCAGCAGGGCGGCGGCGATAACCGGAACGTCGATCTTGAA
>CAYLVL010000048.1:0-11590 GCA_964387135.1 uncultured Planctomycetota bacterium | reverse complement strand
CGAGATTGATCCTGGCCTCCCAGCCTGACTCTTTTCGATAGTCGCTAATGGGCTTTTTGTCGGATATTCCAGGGAACACGGCACGTAACATTGCCCTGAGTTGAGAGACCCTCTTCTTGACAGTTGCGAAGGTTGGGTGAACATATTCCCTGGATTCTCTGGCTGTCATGGTCCCGCCCAGTTTGGCGAACACCAGCAATAATTCCCAAAGCAAACTGGGGTGTCCTTCGTCCGAGCTCCTGTTGTGCATATCTTGGAATCCCAGCGTGGCAAAACTGCGACCCTCATTGACGCCAGGACCTGTAATACGGACTGCCTCCTCACTAAGGAATTCAAGGAAAATGTCCTGCCATCGGGTACCTGGCTTGACGGCGATAGGCTGTACTACCCTCTTCCGCCTAATTCGCGCTCTTTCCGCGACAGCTCCCAGTTCGTCCTTTCGCATCTGGATCCCATCGTCATCGAGATAGAGTAGCCGAGCAAGAGACAGAATCCTCCCGGCATTCGTGAACGGATGAGGGGCAGGGATATCGAAGGGCACGAGTATGATTGGCTCGGAGCATTCTTGTATCCTGCCAACATTGCCGAAGACATCCCTCCCATCGTGCCAATTGACCCCCCTCGCCAGAAACAGATCGACCCTTGAGTCTTCCACATACGGCGCACCCAGGTACCACAGCCGTCCGTCAATGACGACCTCGATGTCGTGCGTGAATCCCACCAGATGAGCCAGTCCAAGCGCAATCACAGCCAGATTCACCTCCCATTGCTTCAGCCGGTTCAGGTCAACAGGAATCGCCCCCATCTCTTCCTTGTACGGGCAAACTACATAAGCTTCGGGCGGCTCATCATCCCTCGCTTGACGATAGACTACCTCCTCGATGCACGCGTCCTCACAGCCGTCGCACCTGACCATGCTGGCGTTCTCAATCTCCCGCAGGAGCCCAAGCGCTACCATCCTTTCAAACTGGCCGCTTGGCCAGGACTTGACCTCATCGAAGCCGATGACAGGCTCCCCGATGCTGTCAGTTCTCTTGAGTATCTTGCTTAAGACGTCCTGAGACATCGATGCCCCACTTTTTCAGGAACCGCTTCGCAATCTCGTGTTTCGGCTCACACTTCAGGCTGCAGGAGTTGGGAATACTCACATCAAAGGTGAGAGTCCTGCCTCTCTTGCCGCCTACCGGCTTCCAGGTGATTCTTATTCCGGCCTGGGTGATCTTCAGGCGCTCCCTGGGTATCCGCTCGCCTGCGAGAACATCATCCAGAAGATCGTAGACTGCATGCCTGGTTCTATTGGAGTCCGCGTCGATTATGATCTTTCTCTTCTCCCCCCGCCCTCTGCCGGGATCGATCTCAAGCCTGAGCTTCTTCACCCGGACTTCGTAGATGCCATCCTCGGGATCAGTCGAGAACGGGAATTCTCGGTCCAGAAGCCCTTGAAGTTCGTAAACCTGCTCCACTTCATCATCTATCTCGATCTCCTCGTTGAGAATCTTCTCAGCCCACAATCTCTGGACTTCCGCCGCGACCTTTTTCTGTCCCTTGAGGAAGACGTTCAGACTGCCTTCGTCGGGATCATAAACGAACACTATTTCAAAAGCAGGCTTCTGTGGCAGATAATCGAATTCGCCCGTCTCGTTGAAGCCTGCATACAGGCTGGAATAGTCTTCGGGAAATGCAAACCAGTAATGCTGTGGCCCACGTCGATAATAGTCCACCTTGCATATGTGGCCTCGTGCCTCCGAAGCCACGAAGTACTCCGATAGTCCTGCTTCCAGCAGTTTGCAGGATATTTCGCCAGTCACAGGTTCAGCATTCGGCAGGTCCTTCACCTTTCGCCAATTGCTGATTCTGTCAGCAGCGTAGAATAGCGTGGCTTCCTCGAAGATGCTCTCATGCTCCATGAAGGTCCAGAGTGCCGCATCCAGACTGCTTTTCATTGTATTCAACTCGTCAACGATCTCGTCGTCATGCCGCACTAGACCGACAATAGTCTTGCGACCCCCTTCAGTCGCCAGGCCATGGACATTCTGGAAATCGCGCTCAATCTGCGCACGCGTGACATCCGGTGCCGATTCAATGGCCTCGAAGATCGGATCAACGTCCCTCTTCTTCAGTGAGTCCCACTTGATGCCGTCACCGATCCCGAACCTGCTCAGATAACCCCTCAAGAGCTCGTTGTTGGCTCTTCTGATGAATGACTTCGGAGAGTATTGACTGGCCATGCAAGACCTCCATCTGGCGTATTTATGATAGAATAGCGAATCGACTCAGGGCATGGCAAGGATTGGTCTGAGGAATTCCAGGCTTAGGTGCACCATCCATAAGCATGTTTAGACTGCCGACCCAGCAGCGAACTGGAGAAAGTATCGGCTCATGAATGAGCAAGAGATGCTTCAGGTATGGGGGAAGACTGACAGGGATACGGGAGCAAAGAGGCCGCTGCTTTTCCATATGCTCGATACGGCGAACGTGGCTCAGGCAATATGGGATGCCGCGCTCCAGCGTGATGGACGAGAGTTGTATTCGGAAGCTATAGGACTCGAGGATGATACATCAACAGCGAGGAATCTCATCGCTTTCTGGGCGGGGCTTCATGACATCGGGAAGGCTTTCCCACGATTCCAGGAGCAGACGAGAACGGGCCCCTCTATAAGACATGAACAGGTCTCAGCCGTAGCCCTACCAAACATTCTGCAAGACGAGTTCAGCTACCCGCGCGAACTGGCTCGTCAGCTCGCGACAGTTCTCGGTGGTCATCACGGCATCTTCCCGGGGAGCATCGAATTACAGCGCATTGCTCCACACGAATTGGGAGGCTCTCCTTGGGCAGTGAAGCGTCTGGCACTTGCCAGAAGACTTCATGAATTACTTAGCGAGCCGCCATCGCCCTCTATCGATTGTCTTCCGCAGCATGTTGCCATGGCGCTGGCGGGCTTGGTATCAGTTGCGGATTGGATCGCCTCGAATGAGGATTACTTCCCCTTTGGCAAAGAGAACCTCAGTATTGAAGCTTACGCGCGGCACTCGCAAGAACGGTCAGCCGAGGCGCTCAGCTCTCTCCACTGGTCTGATTGGTCGCCACCGGATTCCCCAAGGGAGATGAGCGAGCTATTCCCGGTCATTCGCAAGTACGGTGCCAACGACTTGCAGCGGACCGTATCCGAGTTAGCTGAGAAGCTGGACTCGCCAGGACTCGTCATAATCGAAGCCCCCACGGGCGAAGGCAAGACAGAAGCGGCCATGTATCTTGCTGACGCCTGGGCTGCGAATCTTGGGCAGCGCGGCTGCTATTTCGCTCTGCCAACGCAGGCGACCAGTAATCAGATGTTCGGGCGCGTACGAGAGTTCCTTGGCGCGCGGTATCAAGGTGAAGCGGTGAACCTGATGCTGTTGCATGGACACGCGGCACTCTCTTCGGAGTTCAGGTTACTGAAGGAGAACGCAGCGTACTATCAGGGATTTAGTGATATAGGCTCGGATGAAGCCGATGGTGATTCTGCAGGTTCCTGCAATGTCATCGCTGCGGACTGGTTCACTTATCGCAAGCGCGGACTGCTTGCACCGTTTGGCGTGGGGACGGTAGATCAGATTCTGCTAGCGGTGCTGCAGACAAGGCACGTCTTCGTCCGGCTCTTCGGCCTAGCTAACAAAACTGTCATCGTCGACGAAGTCCATGCATACGATGCCTACATGGTCACGTTGCTGGAGCGCCTGCTTGAATGGCTAGCATCACTGCGTTGTTCGGTTGTGTTGCTGTCAGCCACATTGCCCAAGGAGCGGACTGCGGCTCTAATGAGGGCCTATGCCAAAGGGGGGAGAGTCGATGAGTTGGATTGGCATTGCCTCTTGAACGAGAAAAGCTACCCGCGCGTGATATGGCTGTCTGGGGGAATGCAGGGCACCCACACCGTAAAGACGTCTCCACGCTCTTCCAAAGACCTGCGGATTGAATGGGTGGACGGACGTTTGCCTGACACGGAAGGGGAGCGGTTCGTCTTGGGCGAGAAGCTGAGCAACGCGCTTTCAGAGGGCGGATGCGCTGCCGTTATCTGCAACACGGTGGATCGCGCTCAGCGCGTCTATCAGGCCCTTAAGTTGTATTTCTCTGAAGCTGGCGCTGGGGATGGCCATCCTGAGCTGGACTTGCTCCACGCACGATACTTATTCAAGGATCGTGAAGCTCGCGAAAGACGAGCGCTCCTGCGCTTCGGCAAACAGGATGGGAAGGTCGATTGCGGGAATGACGAAGTCAAGACCGTTCGCCGTCCCCGTCGCGCGGTCTTGGTTGCCACGCAGGTCATCGAACAAAGCCTTGACCTCGACTTCGACCTGATGGTCACCGACATGGCGCCCGTGGATCTCATCCTCCAACGTGCCGGGCGCTTGCATCGTCATTCACGTGACGACCGCCCCGCGAGCCTTCAAGAGCCAACGCTCTGGATCTGCGAGCCCGAGCATGTGGAAGACGGCGCACTGCGATTCGACAGAGGGACGGAGATCGTCTATGACAGGCACATCCTTCTCCGCTCCTGGCTGGCCCTTCACTCCCTAGGCCATATCAGCATTCCCAGCGATGTGGAAGAACTCGTAGAGAGCGTTTACGACTTGGCAAGCCTTTTTGTCACAACTCCCGCCATGGAAGAAGCCTTGGATGAATCTCGACGTTCCCTCCTAGAAGGAACTAGGCTCGCTGAGAATGAAGGGCGTCAGCGACTGATCAAGCCAACCACTTACTCCGGAGAAATGTGGCATAACACTCAGTATTGCCTTGAGGAAGATTCCCCTCAACTCCACCAGGCGCATCAAGCCTTGACGCGCTTGTCAGGGCCGCGAATTACCCTTGTTTGCCTGGAGGGGGATCAGTGGGGTGTGTCTCTGTCGGGCAGTTCCCCTTTGAACGTAGAAACTGTTCAGACACTGCTTGAGAATGCAGTTCCGGTGAGCCACGGCGGAATCGTGAGGGGGCTGCTCGCATCTCAAGTACCTCCTGTCTTCAGAAGGAATGCACTACTGCGTCACTGTCGGAGGCTTGAGTTTGAAGAAGGAGAAGCAGAAGTAGGAGACTACCGGTTGAGGCTCGACCATGACTTGGGCCTACAGATTTTCAGGCCTCAACGAAACGACTGAAAAGAAGGTGGCACGAGATGACTTTTTCCTTCAACCTGCTAGATGAGCAATGGATTCCCTGCCGTATGGTTGACGGCGAGACACGGGAGCTGAGCCTTATAGATGCGCTTTGCCAATCGCACGAAGTGCTCGCTATCCTGCATCCATCTCCACTTGTCACGGTCGCACTTCATCGCCTACTTCTGGCCATTCTCCACCGTGTTTTCGGTCCATCCGATTGGCGTTGCTGGCAGAAGATCTGGAATGAAGGCCACTTTGATCAAACCTCCATCGGGCAGTACTTGGAACGGTGGAGGGACCGCTTCGATCTCTTCGATGAAAAACATCCTTTCTATCAGACTGCTGAGGTGGGATTCGACTACGCGAAATCAGCTGCTAAGCTGCCCCATGAACTGGCTTCTGGCAATAATCCAACGCTTTTCGATCATACAATCATGAAGGAGCCGCCCATTGTGTCCGCAGCTAAGGCCGCCCGATTTGTGGTTGCACACCAGGGCTATGCTGTTGGAGGACTGGTCTCATCTGAGGAGGGTCGTAAGAAACAAGACGGCTCGGCTGATTCCGCCTTCATGGTAAAGGGCGCAGCCATTCTGGCTATTGGCAGGAACCTATTCGAAACGCTCATGCTTAATTTTGTGCAATACAACCCAGATGATGAAGAGCCTTTCGCTTTAGATGCGGAGAGGGACATACCGGCTTGGGAACGCGACGAATGTGTCAAGCCTGTCGATCGCCTTCCCGATGGGTATCTGGACTGGTTGACCTGGCAAAGCCGCCGCATTCGGCTGAAGCCCGAGGCTGACGACCAGAGAAGACCTGTTGTTCGCGAAGCCGTCATCATGAAAGGCTACCAACTGCCGGACAATCAATGGCGATATGGACGTGAAACCATGATTGCCTTTAGGAAGTTCGAGAAAGCGACTAGGAATCAGGAGCCTTGGCTGGCAATTGCTTTTACAGAAGACAGGGCCCTTTGGCGAGACATGCTATCGCTTGTTCAGTCAGTGGATGAAAAATCAGTCCGTCCTCGGACCATGGATTGGCTCGCAGATCTGAGAAGCAGAGGTGTCTTTGAAGAGAACCGGGCTTTGCAGCTTTCAGCATATGGGCTATGCAGCGACCGAGCCAGGATTGACTTCTGGCGGCACGAGGCACTCCCGCTTCCTCTCGCATACCTTTCAGATGAAGAACTCGTATCATCCCTAGGGAATGCGCTGAGCCTTGCCGAAGATGCGGGGAACAGATTGCGCGAGTCCACTTGGCTTCTAGCGAGACTTGTGCTAGTCCCCGACGAAAGCAAAAAGCTTGGAGAGGAAGCGAAGAAGGACGTCAGCAATATGTGTAAGGAGTTGTCTCCGGGCCGATTGTACTGGTCACGGCTTGAAACGCATTTCAAAAAACTCGTCGTGGAGCTGCCGGATGACAGCTCAATCGACCAACACGGTTCCACCTTCTATGGGGAGCGCTGCCTACCAGAATGGGCGGAAACTCTCAGGAAAGTGGCTCTGGAAGCCTTCTATGCTGCTACTGCCGCTCTCGGGGGGTCCGGGAGAGCACTCAAGGCACGCGCCAAGGCTGAAAGCCAATTCAGAAGGGAGCTCTATGGAGTCCTTAAGCCTTACATCAATCAGCAGGCGAAGGAGGTGAGAAAGCATGTCAGCAGAGACTAGGACGGAGAGACATCGATTCTCCGAAGCCTTCATTGCGCGTCTAGAGAGACTCGTCAAAGAGGGGGACCGGGGGGCGCTTGCCACCCTGAGACGGGGACTCGGTAAGGAGATCCCGTTCGAGGCGTATCGATTCATGCCTTTCAGTCCCGCAGAATGGCAGGAGCGCGCTGCGTTACTCGTCGGCCCGTTGTTCGCCCTTTGGCATCAGGGCAAGGACGAACTGGGAAAGACACAGGAAGATGAGGACTTGGGCGATTCGATGCTCCAACTCGTCAATGCGATGGTGAGAAAAGGGACAGAGCGCGACCGTGCGATGAAAAGCGTCGAGCGGCGTTTCAGCGCCTTGCTGAATTGCCACGTTGATGACCTCAAGCCTCACTTGCGCCATGCCGTCTCGCTACTCAGATCGTACGAGGTCCCTGTTAACTGGCGATTGCTGATGCGTCATGTCCAGCACTGGAGCCACGAAAACCATTGGGTACAGCACGAATGGGCACGCTCATTCTGGGCACCGAGAACAGGACCAGGTGAGCAGTCTGATGACGTGCAAGCTCCTGAAATGCCTGTCGAAGTCGACGTGGATTACAGTGCTGAATGAACTGCATACGCCATTACGAAAGACCATCTCATGAAGGAAAGGAAGGAGACCATGCTAGTCGAACTACACATAATACAGAACTTCGCGCCCTCCAATCTCAACCGCGACGATACGGGGGCACCGAAAGACTGCGAGTTCGGGGGCGTGCGCCGGGCTCGGATTTCCAGTCAGTGCATCAAGCGTGCCATAAGGGAGGAGTTCAAGCAGGACAGCCTGTTGCCTGATAGCACGCGTCTGCTATCCCCGGACGAGCTTGCTGACAGAACCAAGATTCTCGTGAGCAAAGTCGTAGATCATCTTGAGGAGCAAGGCAAGGACCGCGAGCAAGCTCAAGCAGCTGTTAAGGCTGCCCTCGGTGGAGCGGGACTGAGCGTGAAGGGCGAAGGCAGGACTGAGTATCTATTGTTTCTTGGCAGGACAGCAATCGCCAGCTTGGCAGATGTCTGTACTGAGCATTGGGAGGTATTGACTTCGCAGGTCCAGGAATCTGAGAAGAAGGGAGGGACGAAGAAGAAGGCAGCCAAAGCGGCAGTCCCTAGAGAAGTTGGGAAAGCGGTTCGCGATATCCTGGATGGGGCATATGCAGCAGATCTCGCGCTTTTCGGTCGAATGCTGGCTGACATCCCAGAGTCCAACATCGACGCAGCCTCCCAGGTGGCTCACGCGATCTCAACACACAAAGTGGCGATGGAATTCGACTACTTCACCGCTGTGGACGACCTGCAGCCGCGCGAGAAAACCGGTGCTGGCATGGTGGGGACTGTCGTGTTCAATTCGGCCTGCTTCTATCGGTACGCGAACGTTGACATCGATCAGCTGGCCAAGAATCTGGGCGGCGACCAGGACCTCGCTCGTCGGACCATTGAGGCATTTCTACGCGCATCGAAGGACGCCATCCCGACTGGCAAGCAGAATTCGTTTGCCGCACAGAATCCGCCTGCTTTCATCCTTGCTGTCGTCCGCGAGAGCGGTGGACCTGTTAGCCTAGCCAACGCATTCGAGAAGCCAGTTCACACGGGACGCAATGAAGGATTAGTCGAGCCTTCCATCGAAGCGCTGGACAACTACTGGGCAGGATTCACATCTATGTATGGGACAAGGGGAATCAAGACAATCGTCGCGTCGCGCGCGGGAGACAAGCCAGAGCTCAGAGGCCTCGCATCGATGGACGGATTCAAGGTCGTCCCGTTCGAAGACCTCGTCAGCTCAGTCATGGAGGCAATCGAGTTCAAGGAGGGGACGTAGTCATGACGGTTCTGCTCCTGCGTCTCTGCGGTCCGATGCAAGCCTGGGGCACGCAGAGCCGCTTCACGATGCGAGATACCGGCCTGGAACCCTCCAAGTCGGGAGTGATTGGGCTTATCTGCGCTGCCCTCGGACGTCCCCGTTCCGAGCCCGTCGATGATCTTGCTGCTTTTCGCATGGGCGTTCGAGTGGACCGGGAAGGTGTCATGAAGCGCGACTACCAGACAGCTGGCGGAGTTCACCGTAAAGGCGATAAGTATGGCGTCATCACCGCCGACGGCAAACCGGGTGGCACGGTAATCTCCAATCGCTACTACCTTTCCGACGCCGACTTCCTTGTTGGGCTTGAAGCTCCGGACGATGCCGGTGCTGACCTCCTTCGAAGGGTCAATGCTAAGCTCCGTGAGCCGACCTGGCAGGTCTTCCTGGGTCGCAAGGCTTTTCCTCCTTCCGTGCCTGTCGGCCTGCCTGATGAGGATGGATTGGTGGAGAAGCCCCTTCTGGCTGCTCTTACAGACTACCCCTGGCCACGTCTCGGTGCGCCGATTCCTCCTGAGAATGAGCGCCCCGAGCGCCTGCGTCTTGTCTTGGAGACCGACTATGGGGTCGGCCCGGAGACCCGAAACGATCAACCTGAAGGTGCCGCATTCGATACGCGGAGCTTCCTTCCACGATCCGTTAAGACAACCCTTAGGGATCTCGGGACCGAAATCCCGATCCGAGAGGAGGTGCAGTGATGTACCTCTCCAGACTTATCCTCAATCCCTCCTCGCGACAGGTTCGAAGTGAGCTGGCTCAACCTTACGAAATGCATCGGACGCTGATGCGCGCTTTTCCTGAAGCATCTCCGGATGGCAAAAGCAAGGCACGAGACAAGTTTGGCATGCTCTTTCGAGCTGATGTGGATGATCGCCGCCACCGTGTGATTGTCTATGTCCAGTCTGCTGTCAAGCCGGACTGGTCCTATCTCGACAGTACCAGCGACTACCTGTTGGAGGATCCATCCAATCCAGCATGTAAGGAAGTGACCAACAGCTATCGTGAACTGCAGGATGGGCAGATCCTGGCATTTCGTCTGCGTGCGAATCCGACCAAGCGTATTGCAAAGGTCACGAAAGGCGGCCCGGAACTCAAGGGCAAGCGAGTCGGGCTGCTACGTGAGGAAGAGCAGATCGACTGGTTGATTCGCAAGGGCCTGGAGCGCACTCAGGACACGCCTGGCGGCTTCGAGATACTCATGAACGAGATCGAGGACGATAAGGGTGAGACCAGATCTGTGCCGCGTGTCAGTGTTCGTCTTGAGGGGAAACAGAGGAGCCACAAAAGGGAAAACGGGCATTCCCACTGTACGACCCACCTGGCTGTCTGTTTCGATGGCCTCTTACGAATTACGGACGCCGACGCCTTTCGTGAGACACTTGCCCAAGGCATCGGTCCCGCGAAGGCTTATGGATTTGGACTGATGTCCATCGCGCCGGTTCGTCGCTAAGACGTTCGAATCGTAAGTGAACGGGAGAGACACAAAGATGCGACTGCAAGATCTGCACGCGCTGCCCATGTTCCGCGACGGGTGGAGCTACCTCTACGTCGAACACTGCCGAGTCGACCAGGAGGCGAAGGCCATCGCAGTCCATGACGCTGCGGGCAAGGCACCCGTTCCATGCGCCAATCTGGCGCTTCTGATGCTGGGGCCCGGAGTCTCGATCACCCATGCTGCGATTTCGGTGCTCGCGGACCACGGATGCCTTGTGGCTTGGTCCGGAGAAGAGGGCGTCCGATTCTACGCGGTCGGCATGGGCGAAACACGAAGCGCATCCAACTTCCTGCACCAGGCACAGATGTGGGCGGAACCTGGATCACGCATGCAGGTTGTGCGTCGCCTTTACCAGATGCGGTTCCCCGAGAATCTTGGTCCTGAAGTCACCATTCGACAGATCCGCGGAATGGAGGGGGCGCGTGTACGGGACGCATACGCCAAGGCCTCCAAAGAGACCGGCGTCCCCTGGTCGGGTCGAAGCTACACCCGCGACAAGTGGAGTAATGCTGATCCGGTTAACAGGGCCTTATCGACCGCTAATTCGTGCCTGTACGGAATCTGTCACGCAGCGGTGGTGTCGGCGGGCTTCTCCCCTGCACTCGGATTCATTCACACGGGGAAGATGCTTTCGTTTGTTTATGATGTTGCCGATCTTTACAAGACGGAGATTACCATTCCCACCGCATTTCATGCTGCTGCTGAAGGGGCAGACGGACTGGAGCGACGCGTTCGCCTGGCCTGCCGAGACACGTTCGCCTCCACTCGACTTCTGGCAAGGATCATCCCCGACATCCAGACGGTACTTGCGATCCCGAAACCGGGAGCGGATGCCGACGACGAGCCGTTCGACCGGGATTCCGCCGCCCCGGGCTCTTTGTGGGACCCTGAGCAGGGAAAGGTGGCAGGGGGACGCTCCCATTCGGTTGAACTTAATGAAACGGAGGCCCATAATGGTGGTCCTGATTCTTGAGCGGGTGCCTACCGGCCTGCGAGGTGAATTGACACGGTGGTTCCTGGAACCCAAGGCGGGTGTGTTCGTCGGACGGGTCTCGGCGATGGTAAGGGACAAGCTCTGGGAGAAAGCATGTAAACAGGCTCGCGGCGGCGGATGCGTTATGATCCATGCAAGCAACACCGAGCAGGGATATCGTATTCGCACCTGGGGTAAAACAGCGCGTTCGATTGAAGACTTCGAGGGGCTTTTTCTTGTAAGGGTCCCTTAAAATCAGGGATTGAGAAGTATTGTCCCCACGCACGTGGGGGTGAACCGCGGAACGACGTAAAGAGGAGCGTGTAGAGAGAATTGTCCCCACGCACGTGGGGGTGAACCAGATGAGCACAATGACTACATGGGTCCGGTGGAATTGTCCCCACGCACGTGGGGGTGAACCGGTGGGATGCACCATT
>CAYLVL010000047.1:0-11647 GCA_964387135.1 uncultured Planctomycetota bacterium | reverse complement strand
GCGCCACTGTGATTGATGGCCATGCCCATCACCAGCCAGAACGCCAGCCCCGGGAATCCTACGTTACTCCGCGGGGAGGAGTAGGGCTTTTTATTTTATTTTGATTTCCCCTCGCTGGAGCGAGGGGTTTTTTTCTCCAAGAAGCGGAGGAGTAGATGCGGATTAAACTGTGCCAATGGAGAGGATTTTATCTAATTTCTCTCTTGTTACTGAGTCTTATTTGTGCTTGCACAGTATCAACAACCGAAGAGCCAGCCCTACCGGCCGGAGCATCATCATTTCCACTGGAGATGACTGACCAAGCCGGTAGAGTGGTCAGAGCGGAGAGAGTGCCGGAAAAGGTTATTTCCCTCGCCCCGGGTAATACGGAAATCCTGTATGCTCTGGGACTGGAAAGTAAATTGGTTGGTGTAACTGAATATTGCAATTATCCTGAGGTTGCGAAACGAAAGCCAAAGGTAGGTGGCTTTTCTACGGTTGACATCGAGCGTGTGATTGAAATTGCACCAGACCTGATACTGGCAGCTAACATCCACAAGGACGAGGTCGTACCACAGCTAGAAAGACTTGGCTTCACCGTGCTCACCCTTAACCCGAAGACAGTTGACGACGTTCTGGAGGCGATTAATCTGATTGCTAAGTTTACTGGTAAAGTGGAGGAAGCCTCTCGTCTGACTACAGGAATGGAGAATCGAATTAAGGCGGTAACCGATAAGACGTCAAAGTTACCTGAGACACAAAGACCGAAAGTTTTTTACGTGCTTTGGCATGACCCGCTGATGACAGCAGGTCCGGGAACCCTTATTCACGAACTCATTGAAAAAGCAGGTGGAATTAATATCGCCCAGGACCTCGCCGAGGAATATCCAAAGATCAGTTTGGAAGCAGTAATTATGGCCAATCCTCAGGTAATCATTGCCGGCAGTGGCCACGGCTCCGGCAAAGATGCACCTTTTCAGTTTGCTCTAACTGAGCCGAGATTGAGTGAGGTAGAGGCTAGATTGGAGGGTCGAATATATGAGATTGACTCTGATTTAACCAGTCGCCCTGGCCCACGGATAGTTGATGGGCTAGAGAAGCTGGCTGAATTTATTCAGCCAAGGTTATTTGGGGAGCAAGTTTATGAGAATTGAGCAACCGATTTACTCTTTGCGCTGGCGCAGGCGCATTTACAGTATTTTCGGTCTCTTCATCATGCTAGTGGTCACGATGATATTAGCTACTACGATTGGCAGCGTTCACATTCCTTTCTTGACTACATCTAGCATACTGATTTCTAAATTGCCCTGGGTAGAGATGCCCCCTACCTGGACCAGTGCCTTGGCAACGATAATCTTTGAGATACGCTTGCCCAGAGTGATTCTGGCCGGACTGGTCGGTGCGGCTCTAGCGACTGCCGGGGCTACCTACCAGGGTCTCTTCCGTAATCCGCTGGCTGACCCTTATCTTATCGGTGTAGCACAGGGTGCGGCGCTGGGAGCAGTCATCGGCTTTCTGCTCCCGCCCGCGTGGCACAGCCTAGGCTTTGGGATTATTCCGTTGCTCGCCTTCTGTGGGGCACTGGTTAGCACGGCGATTGTCTATAGCTTAGCTCGAGTCGGTAAGACCCTACCCGTGACAACGCTCATTCTGGCTGGGGTAGCTTTAGGGGCACTTTTGGCCTCAATTGTTTCTTATCTCATCATCACTAGTGGCGAAAAGATGCATGGCATCATGTTCTGGCTGATGGGTAGTTTCTCCTTGAGCCAGTGGTCAGAGACAATAATTGTCCTACCTTACGTGCTACTTGGAGTAATCATCATCCTGCTGTACGCACGTCCGCTTAATCTGGTGCAACTCGATGAAGAACAGGCTCAACAACTAGGTGTCAACATAGAAAGACTCAAGCTCACTCTTCTCACCACTGCCACTCTGATTACGGCTGCGGCAGTCTCGTTTGTCGGCATCATCGGTTTTGTTGGCATTATTGTTCCACATGCAGTGCGTCTAATCTGGGGCGCTGACCACCGCTTCTTGTTGCCCCTGTCTGTTCTCACTGGAGCTATATTTCTCATACTCGCTGACTTGGTCGCGCGCACAGTGATGGCGCCCACTGAAATACCAATAGGGGTAATCACTGCTATCTGTGGAGCTCCCTTCTTCCTCTATCTACTGAGACGCCGGAAACGGATAATTTTCTGAGGCTGAAATGATTAAGATTGAAATGCAGGACGTCTGTCTTGGCTACGGCGGTAAGGTAGTCTTAGAAGGACTGACCTTTCAGGTGAGGCCTGGGGAGATGACGGGGCTTATCGGGCCAAATGGTAGTGGCAAGTCAACAGTTATCAGGGCATTAAGCCGTATCATCCTCCCTCGCTCTGGGAAGATACTTCTGGATGGGCATAACCTTACCAAGTTGCCAAGACGAGACCTGGCCCGATTGCTGGCTGTCGTCCCCCAGATGCCGCTCCTGCCAAGTGCCTTTACTGCCTTTGAAATAGTGCTTATGGGCCGGTATCCTCATCTTGGCCCTTTTCAGTATGAAGGGCCAAAGGAATTGGCCATAGCCTGGCAAGCAATGGAGAAAACAGGCACCCAGTCCCTGGCCGAGCGAAGAATAAACGAACTCTCTGGAGGTGAGATACAGGGCTTGCTCATTGCTCGTGCCTTAGCCCAAGAGACGAAGGCTATTCTTCTTGATGAACCAACCGCCAATCTGGATATCGGCCGTCAGATTGAAGTTCTTGGCCTAATTAAAAACCTCTGTCATGAAGAGAATCTGACGGTTTTGGCGGCACTTCACGACCTAAACCTAGCATCGCAATACTGCGATCGCTTGGTTCTGATAAATAACAAGCGGATTCATGCTGATGGGACGCCTAGTGAGGTAATCACAGCACAGAATATCGCTGATGTCTATGGGGCCGAGAGCTGTGTCTATACTCACCCGGTTAACGGTCTCCCCTGTGTCCTGCTTAATGCCGGCAATGGCAAAATAGCCAGACCCGGAGAAGTGAAAGGGGAGGTTATAGCTTGACTGCAGTGGAAATGCTACTTATATTACTTCTAGCCTTAGTTTTTGACCTGGCTTTCGGTGAGCTACCTAATGCCATCCATCCGGTAGCCTGGGTAGGGAAGGTGGCTTCAACCCTGGAAAGGGGGGTTAGAAGCCAGTCCTCTGTCTTGCAATTTCTATATGGTGTCGGGATAGTTGTCTTTATTGTAGGGCTGCTTGCCACACCGGCTTACTTTATCCTTCTCTATCTAGAGAGCCTTAGCTCAGTGGCATACATAGTTGTTGCCGCGGTACTCTTCAAGTTCGCCTTTTCCCTGAGAGGGTTGCGGCAAGCTGCCCTCAGCGTCAAAGGACTTTTACGTGACGACAAGCTAGATGAAGCACGCTTCGAGTTGAGAGCGCTGGTCAGCCGAGATACCCGGGACTTAACCAAGCCATTACTCATATCAGCTACCGTGGAGTCAGTAGCTGAGAATACCAGCGATAGCTTCGTAGCCCCTCTGTTCTATTTTCTGCTCCTTGGCGTTCCTGGGGCGATTGCCTATCGGGCAGTTAACACTTTGGATGCGATGCTGGGCTATCACGGGGAATATGAGTATTTAGGCAAGTTTGCCGGCCGATTGGATGATTTGCTTAATTTTATCCCGGCGAGATTGACGGCACTGCTTCTGATTTTAGCTGCTTTTCTGTTCCGGAAGGATGGGCAGGCAGCCTGGCAGGTCACTCTCACCGAACATGCTAAGACCGAGAGCCCCAACGCCGGCTGGCCGATGGCAGCAGTTGCCGGAGCCCTAAACGTGCAGTTGGAAAAAACAGGGCACCATAAATTAGGTAAGGTGAATGCCCATCTAGTGCCGGAGACCATTGATGCCTCGTTAGGGCTGGTTCAAATAGCGATGCTGGTATGGGTGGTAATATGCTTCATTGTGGGAGGGATTCGTTTTGTCCTTACGACCTAGACCGGAGGTGGAAAACCTCAAGGCCTGCCCTCATGGCGGGATAAATTACGCGGAACTGGGTACCTTGGGTATTGCTCCTGAAGCAGTCCTTGACTTCAGCGTCTGCACCAATCCATTCATGCCACCGCCAAGAATAAAGGAAATGCGACTCGGTATTGCTGCCATTGAGCAATACCCTGATTCCGAGACCACAGAACTCAGGCAGCGGCTTTCCGAGACACTGAAAGTAACTCCAGATAACATTCTGGTTGGGAGTGGCACTACGGAGCTTATTCGTCTCATTGCTTCAGCTTACTTCAGACCAGGTGACCGCATTCTAATACTTGAGCCAACCTACGGTGAATATGAAATTGCCAGCCAAATCGCCGGGGCGAAACCAGTAAAGCAACGGATGAAGGTAGAAGATGGTTTCGTCCCACGGATAGAAGAGACTGTTGACCTGCTTAGGCAGCACCACCCCAGAGCAGCTTTCATCTGTAACCCTAACAATCCCACGGGGAAATATTTGTCGCAGCAAGAGATAGAGATGGTTTTAGATACTATGAATGATGGCTTGCTTATTCTGGATGAAGCTTATCTCGCTTTCGTTGAGCAAAGATGGTCATCTATTGAGCTGATTTCCCATGATAATGTGGTCATCCTACGCTCCATGACCAAGGATTATGGCCTAACCGGTCTGCGTCTTGGATATGCCATTGCTAATCGAGAAATTACTGATAACCTGCGCCGGGTTTGTCCCCCCTGGAATGTTAATGCTATAGCACAGAAAGTGGGAGCTACGGTACTACAGGATGCTGATTACTTTGAGCAAACTAAAGGGAAAATAAAAGAGGCAAAGCATTATCTCGTTAATGAGCTTTCTCGGCTTGGCTTCCAGTTGCTTCCTTCAGACACAAACTATTTCCTGGTAAAGGTAGGTAATGGAAATACGTTTCGTACCGCTTTACTAAAGCACGGTATCCAAGTGCGGGACTGCACGTCATTCGGGTTACCAATGTATGTCCGTGTTGGCACCCGCACTATGCCCGAATGTCAAAGACTTATTGCCGCTATTGAGCAGTTAAAGAACAAAGGGGAGGTAGATGTCTAAATCTAACAGTTTGGAGCCGTCCTGTCCCGAGTGTGGAATTGTTATTCAGGCACTCAAAGAAAGTGTAAGGCGTAATTTAGGTGACGGAATTTTACTCTCAGGAGGGCTGGATACAGCTTTACTTGCTTATCTTGCTTCAAAGTGGGTCAGGCCAAGCTGCATTACAGTTGCACTACGCGGAGCCCCGTCACCGGATGTTGAATACGCAAGCCTAGTAGCAAACCAACTGGGGTTGAATCATAATATTCACTATTTTGATAACGAGGAACTGGATGAGGGCATTCGAGCTGTAATCACGATTATGAAAACCTTTGACCCAATGGAAGTTCGCAATAGCGCCGCCATTTATGTTGCGCTGAAGGTGGCAAGAGACTATGGCATAACGGCTGCCATGACAGGAGACGGATGCGATGAGCTGTTTGGTGGCTACAGCTTCCTCTTTGGACTCACCAAAGAGCAACTGGAAATAGCACTCAGCAAGATGTGGTCTACCATGAGATTCTCTTCAGTGCCTATAGCCGAACACCTGGGATTAGAAGTCAAACTTCCATTTCTGGATCCGCAATTTAAAACTTTCGCCACAGGCTTAGACACGGGATTGAAGGTTAGATATGAAAAAGACCAAGTGTGGGGCAAGTGGGTTCTGCGCAAGGCTTTCGAGGGTATTCTACCCTCGGAGTTATTATGGAGGGTCAAGGTGCCAATTGAAGTCGGTACCGGGACTACCATACTTCCATCGCTAATGGATTCAAGAATCTCAGACTTCGAGTTCGCCAAGGAGAAGGCGAGTTATCTTAACGAGGACAAAGTTGCCATCAGAAGTAAAGAACATCTCTTCTATTACAGGATTTACAGGCGGTTAATAGGCGTACCTTGTGCTAAAGATGGTAGCGCGAAAATATGCCCTGATTGTGGTTCAAGTGTTGATGAGAAAAGTTCGTTTTGCAGGACATGTGGAGCTTACCCTATATAAGTCTCAGCAAGGAGTCATCAATTTTTGATAAATTACTGTGATTGGACAGTGTTTCTGACTAGTTAGTAGTGAATAAGGTAATCGCAGGGTAGGATAGAAATGTCAGGACTTTTATCTAGCACAATTGGGATGATAAAGCCTTTGGATAAGAATGCGATGGCTAAAACCCGAGCTAGACAGGCTACGCTGACCAAGCCACCAGGCAGCCTGGGTCGTTTGGAGGAATTATCTATTCAATTGGCAGGTATTCAAGGAAAGCCCATGCCTCAAATCCAGAACAAAGCTATTATTATCATGGCTGGGGATCACGGGGTGGTAGTGGAAAAGATAGGCAACTGGCCTCAAGAAGTTACCGCCCAAATGGTTTACAATTTTCTCAGCGGTGGGGCTGGAATCAATGTGATTGCAGGTCAGGTAGGAGCCAGAGTTATCGTAGTTGATATGGGAGTAGCCACTGACCTAGAAAGCAACCCGAACCTTCTGGTAAGGAAGGTTGGCTATGGCACCCGGAATATAGCCGCTGGTCCAGCTATGACCGTAAAACAGGCGGAGACATCCATAGAGACCGGAATAGAGTTAGTAAATAAGGAAGCAGCGAATGGTTTAGATATCATTGGTACCGGCGATATGGGTATTGGCAACACCACTCCGAGTAGCGCTATCTGTGCTGTTATTACCGGAAGACCTGTTACTGAAGTCACTGGCCGGGGCACTGGCTTGACCGATGAGCAGCTTGTTCATAAAGTAGACGTAATCAAGCGGGCTCTTGCTGTGAATCATCCTGACCCAGCACAACCTCTGGATGTGCTGGCTAAAGTAGGTGGCTTTGAAATTGCAGGGCTGGTTGGAGTCATGCTTGGGGCTGCGGCCCGAGGCATTCCAGTTGTTATTGATGGCTTTATATCTGGAGCGGCGGCACTGATTGCCACAGCCCTGTCACCACAAGTAAAGGACTACTTCATCGCCGCTCATCTTTCGGCTGAGCCAGGTCACAAGGTCATGCTTGAATATCTAGGTCTAGAACCATTGCTTGATTTAGACATGCGTTTGGGTGAGGGTACCGGTGCCGCCTTAGGTGTCTTTCTACTGGAGACTGCTGCCAGAATTTTGACTGAGATGGCTACCTTCACTGAGGCGGGTGTGGCAGAAGGAGAAAAACAAGCCCATTGAGTAGGTTTTTAGCTGCTTTACGGTTTCTGACAATTATCTCCATACCCTGGCGACACGAAGTTCAAAAAGAACAGCTGGGACGTTCTGCCAGTTACTTCCCAGTGGTCGGTCTTATCATCGGGCTTATCCTAGCTGGCTTGAACTGGTTGTTCCGTCTTGTTTTACCTCCGGGTGTTGCTAATGCCTTGTTGCTTGTTTTGCTAGTTATCATCAGCGGGGCATTGCATTTAGACGGCTTTGCTGATACCTGCGATGGAATAGCTGGTCACAACGCGGTTGAAGACAGGTGGCGAGTAATGCATGATAGCCGTGTTGGAGCCTTCGGTATCATTGGTGTTGTCCTCCTGCTGTTGGTCAAGTATGTCTCACTAAATAGTATCCCGGAAGCATTAATGATGACAACTTTAGTGCTGATGCCAGTAGTCAGCCGCTGGGCGATGGTGTACACTGTTTTCGCGTATCCCTATGCTCGACCGTCTGGTCTAGGGAAGACATTTAAGCAGGAAACTAGCTGGCAAAGGTTTACTTTGGCTACGCTTGTCACCGTCGCGTTAGCAGCAATTTTAGCGCAGTTGGTCGGTCTGGTGATACTAGTGCTTATCTGGGTCATCACCGTAGCATTGGCAACTTATTTAAAGAGAAAATTCGCTGGACTCACTGGTGACAACTACGGTGCTATAAACGAGGTGGTTGAAGTTAGTGTGCTTATTTTTATTAACCTGCTCATTCAGCTAGGGTTAGCCTAATTAGGAGGTACAGTTGTCCCGAATATTTTTGGTAAGACATGGTGATACTGAGTCAAACAGTGCAGACAGGTTCTGGGGGTGGACTGACGTCAGGTTGAGTGATTCAGGTATTAAGCAGGCGGAGCAGTTGCGTGACCGTCTGTCAACAGAGAGGATCGACGCTATTTACTCCAGTAACTTATGCCGGGCTTCTGGAACCGCGAGAATCATTGCTGCAGGACTCCAATCGGGCATTGTAACCTGCGACGAGCTGCGAGAAATTAATTTTGGTCGCGTTGAGGGCTTAACCTTTAACGAAATCAGCCGGTTATACCCGGAGTTAACTGAATTATGGTTTGCCCGCGACCTTAGTTTTCAATTCCCAGGTGGCGAAAGCGTTACAGAGCTTAATAATCGCGTGAATAAGTTCTTACGCAGGCTGGCAAAGCATACCTTAGAGGAAACGATACTTGTTGTTGCTCATAGTGGAGTGTTAAGGCTACTAATCTGTAATCTATTAGGTATAGAGCTGTGGCACTGGCGGCAGATTCGCCTTGATTTAGCTTCACTCAGCATCGTGGAGACTTATCCTGAGGTGGCGCTACTGAGATTATTGAATGATGTTTCTCACTTACGATAATAGGAGGCTAATTTGAACCAAGTTTTTGTTTCTTGGAGTGGGGGTAAGGATTGCTGTCTTGCCTGTCATCAGGCAATGGCTGACGGACTGAAAATTCGGTATCTGGCTAATATGCTAACTGAGGACGGTGCGCACACACGCTCTCATGGGTTATCTGCCGAAGTAATACGATTGCAGTCTGAGGCAGTGGGGATACCTCTGGTTCAAAGAAAAGCTACTTGGAGCACGTATGAAGCTGAATTCAAAAAAATGCTCCGCTCGCTTAAACGGAAGGGGATTGAGGGGGGTGTCTTTGGTGATATCGATTTGGAGGAGCATCGAGAGTGGATAGAAAGAATCTGTCGGTCGGTTGATATCACGCCACATCTACCCTTGTGGGGGAAGAGACAGGACGAAATGCTAAGGTATTTTATCAACCTGGGCTTTGAGGCAATTGTCGTAGCGACAAAGGCAGATATACTCCGTGAAGAATGGCTTGGAAGAACCATAGACCTTGACTTTATTAACCTGTTAAGTGACCTCCAAAAGACGATAAACATTACTCCATGTGGAGAGGCTGGGGAATATCATACCCTAGTGACTAATGGTCCCTTTTTCCAGAAACGGATGGAAATCTTAGAAAGTAGAAAGGTCTTTAGAGATGAACATTGGTTTCTGGAGATTTTGAGAGCAGATCTGAGAGCTAATTGATGGTTCAGAAGTTGAAAAATGTGCTGATAATCGGCGGCGCCCGCAGCGGCAAAAGCAATTACGCACAGGAGCTTGCCTTGAAGTTTCCACAACCGGTGTTGTTTGTCGCCACTGCTGAGGCTGGTGATGAAGAGATGCGGCAGCGTATCCAGAAGCATCGGAAGGCAAGGCTAGCCACTTGGAGAACGCTAGAGGTTACCACTCATGTTGGCAGTCATATCCTTCAGAGCATCGGTGGGGCGCGAACCGTGATTGTAGATTGCATCACCCTCCTAGTCAATAACATTTTCGGCCAACATAATGACACCACTGGCGAGCTGATTGATGTCCGACTCATTGAAAGAGCCGTTAAGGCTGAGATTCGGGAATTGGTCGATTGCATTGGTCAGACCAAAGCCAGCTTTATCATTGTTACCAACGAAGTTGGCCTCGGACTTGTTCCCGCTAATAAGATAAACAGGTTATATCGAGATCTGCTGGGCAAGGCTAACCAGATGTTGGCTCAACACGTTGATGAAGTATACCTGATGGCAGCTGGTTTGCCAGTGAAAGTAAAGCCTATCTGCAATTGCTAACTCAAGGGCTACGTAGCACGGCTGATGAATTGGTAGGCCTAGAGACAACAGTGTAACAGAACATCGTATCGTAGTGGGCATGGCAAACTAGGCATTTGTTAACTGGCTTAACAATCTGAGTGAATGTGCAAAGAGTAACTTTTTAACCGCTTGTTCATACAGACACATTTTTTATTTCCACTATGCAGTATCACCCGATTCCTTAACGGCTGGACTACTATCGTTTCCCCACGTAAGTGTGTTGAGAACATACCCAATAACGATTGAGCTCAGAACTGTGAGTATGGTCAATATCACTACGTATACCCAGCCAAAATAGGCTATCATGACAGGCAATAGAAACGGCTTAACCGCCCTGTTGCAGAGGAATATCGCAATTGAGGATTCTCCCGCTCCCTTCTCTTTGAGGTCTTTAAGCAGGGGATACCAGGCGTAAATGGGCCCTGTGGAGATGATGCCTGCTGCTGCCGACAATGCGATGCCCTTAACTCCAGAAACCTTCCCGAGGAACTTCGCTACTGCCGCTGGTTTTAAGAATAGATTTATAAGCAACATGATAATGAAGACCAAACTAAGAGGAATAATCACATTGAGGAAGACATTGCCGCTACTTTTAATAGCCAGTCCGACTTTACCAGGTGCAATAACGAAAAGAACCGCATAGATTACTACGATTACAATAGGGAAAAGGAACATGCGATTGAAAATCGGTTTGTTACCAGATTGTTGTCGGCTGCTGTTGCTCAAGAAATCCACCTTTCCAGAAGATTCAGAATCAGGACGGTAACAATAGCAATTGGTATAGAGAGTAAAAAGGACAAGCCATTCCTCAGAATGACAAATCTCTTGCCAAAAGCTGCTATCTCCGCTGGCAGTTGCACCAGTCCTACGGTTACCCATGTAATAATGAGGGCGGTAACTGCAAATAGGCTAACGCCATATTTCAGCAACTCTCCTCCAATCACATAGCTATTGATCGGATTCCCGGCGAAAATACTGCCAAAGCACGCTCCCCAAAGGGTGTCCAGCGCCATATTGCCTGAGAAGATGGATGATAGAAAGTCTTTCGAAACGAACGTGTTGAACAGGCCTATGAGCAGCACGACGCCTACCAGTACAGGTAACATGTTAATAAATTGCTTGGCAGAACTTCTGGTTGCGTGGACTAAGGCACCCTTATCAACTTTAGCCCACCTCGACTTGGATTTAACGCCAGCCCCTATTCCCGCATTCAGTTTGCCCATCTTATATTTCTCGATAACCTCTCCCACTGTGCCGCTCACGTCAGTTAGGACTTCAATTCCACTCGCCTTAAGTTGACCTGCGATAGCGGGGCTACAATAACCGGTTACAATAGTGTTTACCCCTTTGCTAACGGCAAGTAAAACAGATTGTATGCCGGCGCCTTTTTGCCCCGAAGCGCCGGGGTTTGGCACAGCCTCGTAATCCCCAGTTTCTACTTCAACGACAAGTAGATATTGAGAGGTGCCTAACTTGTGCCCTACCCTCGCTTCTAAATTCGGGCCATCGGCTGATATCGCTATCTTCACGGTTTATCTCCTTTGACGGATAGGATGACTATACACGCTCCAGTATCCAATCCGTTATATGCTATTATATGTTTGTTAGAATATGCATACAAGACAGGGCATTCAGATAGTGTCTGTATTAAGTGCGAGTAGTTTAATGACAGGTGCTTGGATAGATGTTGGCAATTGAAGTATTGAAACATGCGCTGATAATCACCTTTTTTGTCTTCGTCATGATGATGCTTATTGATTACATCAATGTCATGACCAGGGGAAGGCTTTCACTCACCGTTAGGGGCGG